>NZ_JBEOVM010000179.1:0-8434 GCF_040295505.1 Streptomyces sp. NPDC002790
CGGCCACGGGGCTCCGCCCCGGACCCCGCGCCTCAATCGCCGGCGGGGCTTGGTCTTTTAAGCCCCTGCGGCGATTGAGCAGCGGGGTACGGGGCAGAGCCCCGATCTTTTGGGGCGGTGCCGCTCTCACATGCGTTTCAGGATCGCTGACTTGGCCGTGGCGAATTCGTCGGCCGTCAGGACCCCGGCCTGGTGGAGGTCGCCCAACTCCCGGAGGCGACGGAGGAGGGCGTCGTGATCGTCCTCCGGCGGAGTCTTCTCCGGGACCGGGACCGGCGGCACGGCCCCGGTCGGCCCCGGACGGGGAAGGCGGGCCTGGACCGCCGCTGCCACGAGGGCCATCAGCGGGTCCTTCTTGAAGCCCCAGAGTTCGATGGAGTTGGGGTCGTATTTCGGGGGTGCCTTCGTCGGGGAGGAGCGGACCGTGAAGCGGAGGCAGCCGTTCTCCAGGCCGATCGCCGGCTGCCACTCGACCGCCGTGATGTCGGAGAGGGCCAGGACCCGGGTGCCGGCCGAGGACTTGGCCTCTTCCGTCTTCCAGTTCCACTCCAGGCGCACCCGCTCCCCGTCGAAGCTCGCCGTGCCGTCCCCGGCGGAGACGGACAGCGGTACGGCGGGGCCCGGCAGGAGGTACGTGGGGCAGGGCGAGGCGGGGATCTCGTCCAGGAGCAGCGCGTTGCGGACCTCGTCGACGAAGTACTCCGCGACGCCGTAGCGGTCCGACTCGACGGTGAGCTGGTACGGGTCCGCGCCCTCGGTCAGCTTGCCGCCGGTCGCGTGGAGGAGGGGGTCCGCGCCGTCCCGCAGGCGCAGTCGGCCCGTCTTCTTGCCCTGCTCGAAGGAGGCGCCCGCGAGCGCCGTCAGCGGCACGGTCAGCTCGCCCAGCGCCTTGCGGAGCGGGTGCACGCCCTTGTCGCGCCCCGGCACGAGCCGCAGCGTGTCGCCGAGATACGTCCAGGTGCCGTCGCGCTGGATGATTTCCGCCATGCCGCCATTCTCGTACGAGAAAGGCCTCGTACGGGAAAGGGGCCCGGGAGGACCGTCTCCCGAGCCCCTACCCGGTCATGGGGGCAGGCGATGGGGTCAGGCGATCGGGTTCTCCAGGTCGCCCACCAGTTGCAGGGCGCCCGACGGGTCCGCCAGGTCGACCATCTGCTCGTTGTTGCGCAGCTGGAGGCGGTTGAGGGCGGAGAGGGAGAAGTTGGGGGCGAACATGTCGAACCGCTCGAACTTCTCGGCCAGTTGGGGCATCGCGCCCTGGTAGTCGCCCACGCAGTCCGCGACCGCCGACCAGAACGTCTCCTCGTCCACGACGCCGTCCTCGACGAGGTTCGCCGCGAGGAAGCGGAAGAAGCAGTCGAAGACGTCCGTGAAGATGGAGAGCAGCTTCATGTCGTCGGGGACTTCGGCCTTGATGCGCTCGACCGCGGGCGGCAGGACCGCGTCCGGGTCCATCACCGCGATCTCCTCGGCGATGTCCTTGAAGATCGACCGCTTGACGACGCCCTGCTCGTCCAGGACCAGGATGACGTTCTCGCCGTGCGGCATGAACACCAGGTCGTAGGCGTAGAAGCTGTGCAGGAGGGGCGTCAGGTACGACTTCAGGTAGGGCTTCAGCCACTCGCGCGGGGTCAGGCCCGAGCGCTCGATCAGGGCCCCCGCGAAGGACTTGCCCTCGCGGTCCACGTGCAGGAGGGACGCCATGGTCGCCAGGCGCTCGCCCTCGCCGAGCGAGTCCACCGGGGACTCCCGCCACAGCGCCGCCAGCATCTTGCGGTACGGCGAGTAGCGGTCGGTGGCGGCCTCGTACTCCAGGTGCCGGTAGCCGACGGCCGCGCGCTCGCGGATGATCGTCAGGCCGGTCTCCTTGAGCACCTCGTCGTTCTCGATGAGGTTCGCGAGCCAGTCGTTGATCGCCGGCGTCGCCTCCATGTACGCCGCCGAAAGGCCGCGCATGAAGCCCATGTTGATGACCGAGAGGGCCGTCTTCACGTAGTGCTTGGAGGGCTCGCTCTTGTTGAAGAACGTGCGGATCGACTGCTGCGCCAGGTACTCGTCGTCGCCCTCGCCCAGGCACACCAGGTTCCGCTGCGCGATCTCGGCGGCGAAGGTGACGGAGAGCTTGTTCCACCACTGCCACGGGTGGGCGGGGATGAGGAGGTAGTCGGCCGGGTCGAGGCCCTGGTCGCGCAGGACCGTGTCGAAGCGCTCCAGGGTGGCGTCGCCCAACTCGGCGCGCAGGAACGACTCGTACTCCAGGCCCACGCCCGCTGTGAACGCCGCGCGCTCGCGGCTCGCGGCCAGCCAGATCAGCCGGACGGGGCTTGCGGTCTCGGGGGCGTACGAGAGGTACTCGTGGATGCCGAAGCCGAGGCGGCCGTTGTTCGCGACGAAGCAGGGGTGGCCCTCGGTCATGCCCGTCTCGATCGCCTGGAAGTCGCCGGAGGCGGCGAGTTCGGCGGAGGACAGGTACGGCTTCGTCAGCTTGAAGCAGGTGCCGGAGAGTGTGGAGGAGATCTCCTCCAGGTAGACGGGGAGCGTCGAGTCGCTGAGGCCGAGGCTCTCCTTCAGTTCGATGAAGAACTGCAGGGCGTTCAGCGGGAGTTCGGCGCCGTCGCGGTGGCGGGTGATCGAGTCGGCGGGCACCTGCCAGTGGTCGAGGCGCAGGCGGCGCGCGGTGAACTCGTAGCGGGTCAGGCCGTCGTCGCTGAGGACGGAGAACCGGCCGCCGGATATCGCTTCCGGTATCAGGAGCCGCTCGTGGCTGAACTCGGCCAGGGCCTTGCGGATGAGGAGGCGGTTGGCCTCGGCCCAGCGCTCGGGGGAGAGGTGGGTGGCGGCGTCGGCGATGCTCATGCTCCGGTGGTCCTTCCCGTGGCCGCTTCGAACTGGGCGCGCGTGCAGAAGCTCAGCAGCGCCTTCTTCTCCGGCTTGTCGATCTCACGCGCGGGGACGAAGCCGACGGCCTCGTTCAGGGCGTGAACTGCCTTGTTCCCCACGTCGGGTTCGACGACGACGCGTCGCACCGAGGCGTCGTCGAAGAGGTGTTCCATCACCGTCGTGATCACGGCGCGCGTGAAGCCCGGGACGCGGACGTCGGAGGGCGCGGTGAGGAAGTGCATGCCGATGTCGCCGGGCTCGGGCTCGTACAGGCCGACCAGCTCGACGTACCGCGGGTCGTAGCGCTCCATCAGGAACGCCGGTTCGCCGTCGTGCAGGCCGAGGAACGCGTCGTGGTGCTCGTGCGCCGCTATCGACATGTACTCGCGCTCGACGTCCTGGAGCTTCGCGTCCTGCATCAGCCAGTAGGCGGCCTTGGGGTCGGTGACCCAGCGGTGCAGCAGCTCGGCGTCGCCTTGTGCGTCGACGGGTCGGAGGGACAGTTTGCCCAGCGTGCGGGTGGTCGTGCTCATGCTGCGAACTCCTGGAACGCGATGGTCTTCTCGACGGGGTAGTACTCGGTGCCGAGCAGCTCGCCGATGATGTAACTGTTGCGGTAGGCGCCCATGCCCAGGTCGGGGCTGGTGATCGAGTGGGTGTGCACGCCCGCGTTCTGCAGGAAGATGCCGCGGCCCGTGGTGTCGATCGAGTAGTTGCGGGCGACGTCGTAGCGGCCCTTGCCGTCCCAGCGGATGCGGTCCTTGACCGGCTCCAGGAAGGCGGGCGTCGCGTACTTGTAGCCGGTGGCGAGGATCAGGCCCTCGGTCTCGAGCTCGAACTCCTTGTCCTGCTCCTCCTGGTGCAGGCCGAGGGTGTACGTGCCGGTGGCGGACTCGTAACCGGCCGTGCGCAGCGCCGAGTTGGTGAGCAGACGCGTCGGCACCGGACCGTTCAGGCCCTTCTGGTAGAGCAGATCGAAGATGGCGTCGATCAGCTCGCCGTCGATGCCCTTGAACAGGCCCTTCTGCCGCTCCTCCAGGGAGTAGCGGGTCTGCTCCGGCAGCTTGTGGAAGTAGTCGATGTAGTCCGGGGACGTCATCTCCAGCGTGAGCTTGGTGTACTCCAGCGGGAAGAAGCGCGGCGAACGCGTCACCCAGTTCAGCCGGTAGCCGTGCACGTCGATCTCGCCGAGGAGGTCGTAGTAGATCTCGGCGGCGGACTGCCCGGAGCCGACCAGCGTGATCGACTTCTTCTTCTGGAGCTGCTCCTTGTGCTGCACGTAGCGGGAGTTGTGGACGACCCCGTCGCCCTCGAGGCCCTGGCACGCCTCGGGGACGTACGGCGGGGTGCCGGTGCCGAGGACGAGGCGGCGGGCCCGGTGGGTCTCGCCCTTGTCGGTGTGCACGAGGTACAGCTCGGCCGCCTCGTCGTAGTGCACCTCGGTGACGGTCGTCGAGAAGCGGATGGACGACAGCTTGGCGGCCGTCCACTTGCAGTAGTCGTTGTACTCGACGCGCAGCGGATAGAAGTTCTCGCGGATGTAGAACGAGTACAACCGCCCCGATTCCTTCAGGTAGTTGAGGAAGGAGTACGGAGAGGTGGGGTCCGCGAGCGTCACCAGGTCCGACATGAACGGGGTCTGGAGGTGGGCGCCCTCGAGGAACATCCCCGAGTGCCACTCGAAGTCCGGCTTGGACTCGATGAACAGCCCGTTCAGCTCGTCGATCGGCTCGGTGAGCGCGGCGAGACCGAGGTTGAAGGGGCCGAGTCCGATCCCGATGAAGTCGTGGACGCTCTTCTTCGTCGTCTCAGGATGCGCGGTCAAGGGTGTCTCCCAGGTACTGCTCGGCGTGGCCGGCGATGAGGTCGAGGACGGCCGAGATGTCTTCGAGGGTCGTCTCGGGGTTGAGCAGAGTGAACTTCAGGTACTGGCGCTCGCCCACCTTGGTGCCCGCGACGACGGCGTCACCGGAGGCGAACAGGGCTTTGCGGGCATGGAGGTTGGCGCGGTCGATGTCCGTGGGGTCCGTGGCGTCGGCCGGGATGTAGCGGTAGACGAGCGTGGACAGGCTCGGCTCCACGACCACGTCGAAGCGTGGGTCGGATGCGAGCAACTGCCAGCCCTCGTACGCCAGATCGCACACCTCGTCGAAGAGGCCGCCGATGCCCTGCGCGCCCATCACGCGCAGCGTCAGCCACAGCTTGAGCGCGTCGAAGCGGCGCGTGGTCTGCAGGGACTTGTCGACCTGGTTGGGGATCCGCTCGGCGACGGTACGGCGCGGGTTGAGGTACTCCGCGTGGTACGTGGCATGCCGCAGCGTGGCCCCGTCACGGACCAGGATCGCGCTCGAACTCACCGGCTGGAAGAAGGACTTGTGGTAGTCGACGGTGACCGAGTCGGCGCGCTCGATGCCGTCGATCCGGTCCCGGTTCTTGTTCGACACGAGCAGCCCGCAGCCGTACGCGGCGTCGACGTGCATCCACGTGTCGTACTGGGCGCACAGCTCGGCGATCTGGGGCAGCGGGTCGATGGAGCCGAAGTCGGTCGTGCCCGCGGTCGCGACGACGGCCATGGGGACGAGGCCGTTCTCGCGGCAGCGCTCCAGCTCGGCGGCGAGGGCCACGGTCTGCATGCGCTTCTCCCGGTCGACCGGGATGGAGACGACCGCTTCCGGGCCGAGGCCGAGCAGCGTCGCGGACTTCTTGACGCTGAAGTGGCTGACCTCGGAGGCGAAGATGCGGAGCGTGGACAGGTCCTGCGACTTGGCCTCCTCCCGTGCGAGCAGCAGCGCCTGAAGGTTGGACTGCGAGCCGCCGGAGGTGAACACGCCGTCGGCGGCGGGGCCGAGGCCGATCCGTCCGGTGGTCCAGTCGATGAGCTTGCGCTCGATGAGCGTGCCGCCCGCGGACTGGTCCCAGGTGTCGAGCGAGGAGTTGACCGCGGCGAGGATCGCCTCGCCGAGCACGGCCGGGATGACGACCGGGCAGTTGAGGTGGGCGAGATAGCGGGGGTGGTGGAAGTAGACGGCGTCGCGGAGGTAGACGTCCTCCAGCTCGTCCAGGGCGGCGATGGTGTCCTGGAGCGGCTCGTCCAGATCTACGGCGTCGACGGTGGGGGCGAGAGCGTCCGGGGTGACGCCGGTGAACGGCCTTGTGGTGGTGGCGAGTTTGGCCGCCACCCGCTCGACTCCCTCGGTCACGGAGTTGCGGTAGAGCTCCGCGGTGGTGTCGTTGAGCAGGTGCGAGCGCATGAACGGTTCCTCCGGGTTTGTGGGGGGGTGGTTCCCGGGTGGGGCAGGAAAAGGGCGGGGTCGCGAGCCCTTGGATTAGGTTAGCCTAACCTAACTTTGGCTCGCGACCCCGCCCCCTGTTCCGTGGCTGGTATGGCTGGAATGTCCAGTCGCCTACGGGCGTTACGCCGCCCGCAGCGCGTCCTCGCTCATGCCGCGCCGCCAGTACCCGACAAAGGTGACCGCCCGCTTGTCGTACCCCCGCTCGCGCACCAGGTGCCGCCGCAGCTCCTTCATCGCCCCGGACTCACCGGACAGCCAGGCGTACGGACTTGTGGCCTCGGGAAGCCGCGCGGAGCGCACGGCGTCGACGGCCGAGGGTGCGCCCTCGTCACGGACCAGCCAGGTCACGTCCACATCCGCGAGCGTGATGATCGGCTGGATGTCCGCGCGGTGCGGAACCTCCAAGTACACGTGCGCCGAGACGTGTTCGGGCAGCCAGGCAAGGATGCCGAGCGCGGCGGGCAGCGCCGTCTCGTCGCCCCACATGAGGATGTGGTCGAAGTCGTCGTGGGGCTGACAGCGCACCGCGGCGTTGTCGGCGATCGCCGGGCCGAGCACGACGGCCCGGTCCCCGGGGGTCGCGGCGCGGGCCCAGCGGCAGGCGGGGCCCGAGGTCGACGGGTCGTCGTCGTGCAGCACGAAGTCGATGTCGACCTCCTCCGCGGGGAAGCGGCGCTGGCCGCTCAGCGTGTACGAGCGCATGATCGCGCGCTCGCCGTCCGGGATCGCCCGGTACGCCGCGTGCCAGGCGCGGCCGTCCTCGCCGGGCGTGACGGGCGGCATGACCGGGGCGTCCTGGCCCGGGTGCGGCAGGAAGAGGGAGAGGGACTGGTCCCGGCCGCCGCCGTGGAAGTCGGCGAGGTCCTGCCCGGTGAAGGTGACCCTGAGGAGCGACGGACCGAGCCGCCGCGTGCGGACCACTTGCAGATCGAAGAATCGGAAAGGTGCGACAGCGGGGGCTTCGGTCGTCGTCGTCATGGGATCAGGACACCTTCTTCGCCGTCTCGATGGCCTTCGCGAGGTTCTCCAGCATGGGAGCGCACTTGTCGTAGGAGAGGATCGGCTCGGGGGAGCGGGCGATGACCTGGCCGGCCTTGACCGCCGGCAGCTTCTTCCAGGTCGGCTCGTCGACGTCGGCGGGCTGAATGGCCTGGGCGCGGTCGTCCATCATGATGATGTCGGCCTTGTACTTGTTGACGTTCTCCCAGCTCAGGTTCTCGAACCAGCCGCCGGACGCCTTCTTCGCACCCTCCGAGGGCTCCACGAAGTTCACGCCGAGCGCCTTGAAGTACTCCAGGTCGACGGAGAGGTTCGTGCCCGAGACGTAGAAGATGTCGGGGCTCGCGCTACCCGCGAGGACCTTGATGTCGGGGTGCGCCTTGGCCGCCTTGCGGAGCCGGGCGGCGGCGTCCTCGAAGCGCTTCTTGGCCTTGACGACCTTGTCGGCCTTCAGGTCGGCGCCGAGCGACTCGGCCAGCTTGTAGACGTGCTCGAGCGGTGTCGTGAGCTGGCGGTCGTAGACGGAGATGCCGGCGCTCGGGGCGAGCTTGGCGATCTTCTTGGCGGACTCCTCGGGGACGTACCAGAGGGTGCCCGCGCCGTCGAAGATCGTGGTGAGCAGCACCTCGGGGGCGAGCCCCGCGTACTTCTCGATGTTGAACTGGCCCCACTCGTTGCCGATGACCGTGACCTTGTCGACGGGCATGTCGCCGGCCTGGACGTCGGGCTTGCCGCCCTTCGTGGTGGTCGGGCCGAAGACGCCCTTGACCTGGATGCCGTAGTCGTAGAGCGCGGCGGCCATGCCGGTGAAGGCGACGATGTTCGTCGGAACCTTGTCCAGCTTCACGGTCTTGCCGCGGTCGTCCTTGTACGACCAGGGGCCGGACTTCTTGGCGGCACCCGCCGAGCTCGAACCCCCGTCCTTGGAGCCACCGTCGCCGCAGGCGGCAAGCGCGGCTCCGAGGCCGATGGCGCCGGTCGCGGCGAGGATGCCGCGGCGGGTGGGGCGGGACAGGGCGTTGGGCATGGTGGGCAACTTTCGGACGTGCCGAGGCGGCGACCGGGCGGGTGTGGAACTCAGGGTAGGTTAACCTAACTTCCCCGGTTGTCCAGGGGCCGGGCCCCTGCGCCTGCGGCCCGGCCCTTCAAGCCCCCGCGCACGGGTGAGCCATTTAAGCCCCTGCGGCGATTGAGCAGCGGGGTATGGGGCAGAGCCCCAATCTTTTGAGCACGGGGGCCGTCCTCCGGACTCGGGGATCCGC
>NZ_JBEOVM010000180.1:0-8322 GCF_040295505.1 Streptomyces sp. NPDC002790
CGTGTTATTGGTTTCTGTTGTTCTTAGGTGTTCTTTACCTTTTTGTACGCGGGCGCCCGGGTTCCGATTTGGGACCGGGGCAGCCGTCGTACGTCCGCTGCGCCTACACCTACGCTGATGCCGGCGCCTGGGCCTTCGCCTGCGCGTCCTTGAGGATCTCGCGCAGCGCGTCCTCCTCGTCGTTGCTCAGCGACGTCTGCACCAGCTGACCGCCGTACGCGGCGATCTCGGGCACGACCTTGTCCTTGGCCGCCTGCTTGACGAGGACGAACAGTGCGGCGGCGCCGGGCCGCAGGTTCTGGCTGAGTTCCTTCATGAAGTCGTCGTTGATCCCGGTGTCCGTGACGGCCCCACCGGCGGCCCCGGCGGCGGCGCCCACGGCGGCCCCCAGGAACGGCACCAGGAACAGCATCCCGATGACACCGCCCCACAGCGCGCCGCCCGCGGCGCCCGTCGCGGTGTGGTTCACCGCCTGGTTCAGCTTGATCTTCCCGTCGGACTCGCGACGCTCGACGACGACGATGTCCTCGAGCTCGACGAGGTGCTCCTTCGACATCTGCAGGAGCCGCGCGCGGACCTGGTTGGCGGTGGCGAGATCGTCGTAGGCGACGACGAACAGATTGCTCATGACGGCACTCCTCCGAGGCGTGTTCAGCGTGTGCGACTTGCCCGAGTTTAGGGCGTTTTGCCGACACTCGCCCGGCGGAGCCCGCCCGCCCCTGACACGACCGAGGGCCCGGCCTCCCTCATGGGGGAGACCGGGCCCTCGACGACGAGCGCGTCCGGGGTTGCGGGACGGCTTAGATGTCGAAGTACAGCTCGAACTCGTGCGGGTGCGGCCGCAGCTGGATCGGGGCGATCTCGTTCGTGCGCTTGTAGTCGATCCACGTCTCGATCAGGTCGGGGGTGAAGACACCGCCGGCCAGGAGGTACTCGTGGTCGGCCTCGAGGGCGTCGAGGACCGCGGGGAGCGAGGTCGGGACCTGCTGGACGTTGGCGTGCTCCTCGGGAGCCAGCTCGTAGAGGTCCTTGTCGATCGGCTCGGCCGGCTCGATCTTGTTCTTGATGCCGTCCAGGCCGGCCATCATCAGCGCGGCGAAGGCCAGGTACGGGTTGGACGACGGGTCGGGTGCGCGGAACTCGACGCGCTTGGCCTTCGGGTTCGAGCCCGTGATCGGGATACGCATGGCCGCGGAGCGGTTGCGCTGCGAGTACACCATGTTGACCGGCGCCTCGAAGCCCGGCACCAGGCGGTGGTACGAGTTCACCGTCGGGTTGGTGAAGGCGAGCAGCGACGGGGCGTGCTTGAGGATGCCGCCGATGTAGTAGCGGGCCATGTCGGAGAGGCCCGCGTAGCCCTGCTCGTCGTAGAAGAGCGGCTCGCCACCGGCCCACAGGGACTGGTGGACGTGCATGCCCGAGCCGTTGTCACCGAAGATCGGCTTCGGCATGAAGGTCGCGGTCTTGCCGTTGCGCCAGGCGACGTTCTTCACGACGTACTTGAAGAGCATCAGGTCGTCGGCCGCGGCGAGCAGCGTGTTGAACTTGTAGTTGATTTCGGCCTGGCCGGCCGTGCCCACCTCGTGGTGCTGGCGCTCGACCTGGAGGCCCTGCTTGTCCAGCTCGAGGGAGATCTCGGCGCGCAGGTCGGCGAAGTGGTCGACCGGCGGGGTCGGGAAGTAGCCGCCCTTGTAGCGGACCTTGTAGCCGCGGTTGTTCTCCTCGGAACCGGTGTTCCAGGCGCCCGCCTCAGAGTCGATCTCGTAGACCGAGCGGTTGGCGGTCGTCTCGAAGCGCACCGAGTCGAAGACGTAGAACTCGGCCTCGGGGCCGAAGAACGCGGTGTCGGCGATGCCGGTGGAGGCGAGGTACGCCTCGGCCTTCTTCGCCACGTTGCGCGGGTCACGGGAGTACTGCTCGCCCGTGATCGGGTCGTGGATGAAGAAGTTGACGTTCAGCGTCTTGTCGCGGCGGAAGGGGTCGACACGGGCTGTCGACAGGTCCGCGCGCAGCGCCATGTCGGACTCGTGGATCGCCTGGAAGCCGCGGATCGACGAGCCGTCGAAGGCGAGCTCCTCGTCCGGGTCGAACGCCGTGGCCGGCACCGTGAAGTGCTGCATCACACCCGGCAGGTCGCAGAAGCGGACGTCGACGAACTTGACGTCCTCGTCGGCGATGAATTGCTTGACTTCATCGGCGTTCTGGAACATCCAACTCCTCCTACTCCCACCCAGGAGGGGGCGGGGTTGCAGCTCTTGGCAGCTCGATCACGCGAACCGGTGCGGTGGCACACGCTGGGGCATGACGATATGCAGGCGTGATTTCTCAAGCATGACCCATTTGTTTCGCCCAAGTTAACCGGAGCGGGGGCCGGGACCGCATCAGGAGAGCGGCGCAGTACCGTTGACGCGTGGACAACAGGGAAGCAATGGGATCGTGGCTGTCCGGGCCTCGTGAGGCCATGGAACAGGCGGGCGCCGACTTCGGTTACCGCGGGGAACAGCTCGGTCTGCCCGAGCACGGACCCGGCTCCGTCGCCCGTCCCGGCCGCCGTATCGGAGCCCTCGTCGTCGACTGGGCGCTGTGCATGCTGATCGCATACGGCTTGGTCACGGATGGCTACAACCAGGCGACGGGGAACTGGGCGCTGCTCTTCTTCTTCGCACTCAGTGTGCTCACGGTCGGCACCATCGGCTGCACCCCCGGAAAGCGCCTCTTCGGCCTGCGGGTCGTCTCCGAGGCCGGCGGACGCATCGGTCTCGGCCGGGTGCTGGCCCGCTCGGTGCTGCTGTGCGTCGCCATCCCGGCGCTGATCTGGGACCGCGACGGCCGCGGCCTGCACGACCGGGTCGCGAAGGCGGTGCAGGTCCGCATTTAGGGCCGCGGGGAACACGGGCGCTGGCCCGTGCGGAAACGTAAAACGTAGGAGAGGCGGGCCGGAACCATCAGGTTCCGGCCCGCCTCGTTCACGTACAAGCAGCGGAGCGTGTCAGCGACCGCCGCCGCCCTTGGGCATCCTCATCCCCTTCGGCATCGGACCCTTCGGCAGCGGCATGTTCGACATGAGGTCGCCCATCGCCTTCAGCCGGTCGTTGGTCGCGGTCACCTGGGGGCCGGTCAGCACGCGCGGCAGCTTCAGCATCGTCGTGCGGAGCTTCTTCAGCGGAACCGTTCCCTCCGGTCCCTGGCTCGTGCCCACCACGAAGTCGTGGACCGGGACGTCGGAGACGATGCGGGCCATCTTCTTCTTCTCGGCCGCGAGGAGCGACTTCACCCGGTTCGGGTTGCCCTCCGCGACGAGCACGATGCCGGCCTTGCCGACCGCGCGGTGCACCACGTCCTGGCTGCGGTTCATGGCGACCGCGGGGGTCGTCGTCCAGCCACGTCCGATGTTGTCGAGCACGGCCGCGGCCGCGCCGGGCTGTCCCTCCATCTGCCCGAAGGCCGCCTTCTCGGCCCGGCGCCCGAAGATGATCGCCATCGCGAGGAAAGCGAGCAGAACGCCGAGAATCCCGAGGTAGATGGGGTGACCGATCAAGAAGCCGATCGCGAGGAGGACGCCGAAGGTGACGATTCCCACACCCGCGAGTACGAGACCGATCTTGGTGTCGACCCTGCGGGTCATCTTGTAGGTCTGAGCGATCTGCTTGAGCCGCCCGGTGTTAGCAGCGTCCGCTGCAGTTTCCTTCCTCGCCATGTACTGAAGTCTACGTGGCCGGGGACGCGGGAAGAACCCGCACCGGCCCCGGGTTCGCTCAGCCCCGCGAGGCGACGGCCTCCAGGACGCGCTGCGCCTCGACCCGGTCCTTGGCGCGGCGGCGGTCCTCCAGGACGGAGGTCCAGGCATTGCGGCGGGCGGTGCGCTGGCCGCTGCTCATGAGCAGCGACTCCACAGCGCGCAGTGCGTCGGTGACGGTCGGGATGGCGGTGGCGCGGACGGGCGCGGCCTGCATGGCTGAGGTCCCCCTAGAAGACTGATCACGGCAGTGGCACGGGATGTACGGGGCGTGATTTCAGAGTCACTGATTGGTGTTACCAGGGCGTGACCGGACGGTCAAACACCAATGAAGCCTTGACGCTCACGCCGCAAACACAGACGCGGCCCTGACGGTGCCCCTCAACTGCGGGGATCGTCAGGACCGCGCCTTACCGGCCACTACCGGTCAGTAGCGTCTTGTGCGTGAATTCACACGGCCTGCGAGGGGGCGAAGGAGTCGCGCCGCTCCTGGGCCATCCGGAACAGTCGGCCCGCGCGGTACGAGGAGCGGACCAGCGGGCCCGACATGACGCCGGAGAAACCGATCTGCTCGGCCTCGCCCTGCAGCTCCACGAACTCCTGCGGCTTGACCCAGCGCTCCACGGGGTGGTGCCGCACGGAGGGGCGCAGGTACTGCGTGATGGTGATCAGCTCACAGCCCGCGTCGTGCAGCTGGCGCAGCGCCTCGCTGATCTCCTCGCGGGTCTCGCCCATGCCGAGGATCAGGTTCGACTTGGTGACCAGGCCGAAGTCGCGGGCCTCGGTGATGACCTTCAGTGAACGGTCGTAGCGGAAGCCCGGACGGATCCGCTTGAAGATCCGCGGGACCGTCTCGACGTTGTGCGCGAAGACCTCGGGGCGGGAGGAGAAGACCTCGGCCAGCTGGTCCGGGTCCGCGTTGAAGTCCGGGGCGAGGAGTTCGACCTTGGTGCGGCCTTCGGCGCGGTTGGTGGTCTGGCGGTGGATCTGGCGGACCGTCTCCGCGTACAGCCAGGCGCCGCCGTCCTCCAGGTCGTCGCGGGCGACGCCGGTGATCGTGGCGTAGTTCAGGTCCATCGTGACGACGGACTCGCCGACGCGGCGCGGCTCGTCACGGTCGAGCGGCTCGGGCTTGCCCGTGTCGATCTGACAGAAGTCGCAACGCCGCGTGCACTGGTCACCGCCGATGAGGAAGGTGGCCTCGCGGTCTTCCCAGCACTCGTAGATGTTGGGGCAGCCCGCCTCCTGGCAGACCGTGTGCAGCCCCTCGCTCTTCACGAGGTTCTGCATCTTGGTGTACTCGGGACCCATTTTCGCCCGGGTCTTGATCCACTCGGGCTTGCGCTCGATGGGGGTCTGAGCGTTACGGACCTCCAGGCGCAGCATCTTGCGTCCGTCGGGTGCGACTGCGGACACGACCGGCTCCCTAAAGCTTTGATTCCTCGGCGTACATCAGGGTACGCCCGTGATGTTCATGGCCCTTACGGGTGGCCAACCGGCGGCCTGCGGGGTGCATTCCCCGTATGGGCTAGACCGAGGCCTTCTCGACGGGGCGCGGTTTGAGGTCCGCGTTCCCCAGAACGTTCTGCAGATGCCTCTCGGCGATCGGCAGCACCTCGTCCATCGTGACCTCGCGCCCGAGCTCGTACGAGAGGGAGGTCACGCCCGCGTCGCGGATGCCGCACGGGATGATCTTGTCGAAGTTCGAGGTGTCCGGGTTCACGTTCAGCGCGAAGCCGTGCATCGTGACGCCCTTGGCGACGCGGATGCCCATGGCGCAGATCTTGCGGTCCTCGTGCCGCTGGCCCGCGTTCGAGGGCGCGTACTCGGCGCCGACGAGCCGGTGGTCGAACTCCTCGTCCTCGCTGCTGAGCCGCGGATTGAAATCGAGCGACAGACCGCCCAGATTCGTACGCTGCTCAATGGGATCGCCGAGCACCCACACGCCGGCCCGGCCCTCCACGCGCGCCGCCTCGATGCCGAACTCGGCGCAGACCGCGATCATCGCGTCCTCCAGGCGGCGCAGATGCGCGACCACGTCCACGGGGCGCGGGAGCTTCTGGATCGGGTAGCCGACGAGCTGGCCGGGGCCGTGCCAGGTGATCTTGCCGCCGCGGTCGACGTCGACGACCGGGGTGCCGTCGAGCGGGCGTTCCTCGGGGGCGGTGCGACGGCCCGCCGTATAGACGGGCGGATGCTCCAGGAGCAGGCAGGTGTCGGGCACCTCGTCGGCGAAGCGAGCGGCGTGCACACGGCGCTGCTCGTCCCAGGCGACCTGGTAGTCGACCATGTCCGCACCGAAACCCATGCGGACGAACCGGAATTCACTCACGGCAAGTGCCTCCCTAAGAACCTTCACCGTGCATATAACGCGCCCGGAGCAACTGTACGGCTCCCGTTTCGCGGCCCAGCCGTCCACCCCACGCGCGGTTTGTCACACGATCGGATGAAGGAGGGGTTCGGCTCGGCCGATTGGGGGACGCCGTGTGCGCTCCGTGATAATTTCGGCGCCGTCCGTGAGCGGGAGCCGGTCACGGCGCACGCCGTTCCATGAGGGAGCAGCGACTAAAGGGGGGCACTCAATGGCCCCCCTTTACCGTTTCCCAGGGCCCGGAAGGCAAACGCACAGCATGACGGAACGACCTCCGCAGCGCACCCCGAACCGCCAGCTCGCCGCGCTCATCGCGGAGGCAGGTTTCTCCAACGCGGGCCTCGCGCGCCGCGTGGACCAGCTTGGGCTCGAACACGGGCTTGACCTGCGCTACGACAAGACATCCGTGACCCGGTGGCTGCGTGGACAGCAGCCCAGAGGGACGACACCCGCGCTCATCGCAGAGGTGTTCACACGCCGCCTCGGCCGCCGCCTCTCCGCGCAGGACCTCGGGCTCGACGCGTGTGCGCCCGTGTACGCGGGGCTGGAGTTCGCGGCATCGCCGGAGGAGGCCGTCGACATCGTCAGCGGTCTGTGGCGCAAGGACTCCGGCAGCCATGCCGAACTCCGGAAGATCGCGTTCACCCCGGCCGGGCTCGTCGTGCCCAGCCGCGACTGGCTGATCGGCCGCGCCGACGACCGGGTGGCACACGGTGAGCAGCTGCCACGGGTGCCGGTGCAGGGGCGGCCCGGCGTGGCGCTCGAGGCGGTGGCCGCGGTGCCGCGGCAGCGGGGGCAGACCGAGCGGGGGCCCGGGCACCGGGTGACGAGCGGGGACATCGCGGCGCTGCGCTCCGTGGGCGAGCTGTTCCGCGCCCTCGACCACGCGTACGGGGGTGGGCACGCGCGCCAGGCCCTCGTCCGGTACCTGGAGCACGAGGCGGAGCCGATGCTGCGCGGGGCGTACGGGGAGCAGCACGGGCGGCGCCTCTTCAGCGCGGTCGCCGACCTCACGCGGCTCGCAGGATGGACCTCGTACGACATCGCGGCGCACGGTCTCGCCCAGCGGTACTTCGTGCAGGCGCTGCGGCTCTCGCAGGCCGCGGGGGACCGGATGTACGGGTCGTACGTGCTGGTCACCATGAGCCGGCAGGCCGTGTACCTCGGGCACGGGCGGGAGGCGGTGCAGCTCGCGCGGGTCGCGCAGCAGGGCGTCGGGGCGTCGGCGCCGCCCGCGGTGCAGGCGCTGCTGCACGCCGTGGAGGCGCGCGGGCACGGGGTGCTCGGCGAGGTGCGGGCGTGTACGGCGTCGCTGGTGCGGGCCGAGCGGGCGCTCGGGGCGGTGCGGCCCGGGGACGAGGTGCCGCCGTGGGCGCGGTTCTTCGACGAGGCGCAGCTGGCGGACGAGTTCGGGCACTGCCACCGGGACCTGCAGCAGTACCGGGCCGCGGCGCAGCATGCGGAGCGGTCGCTGCAGTTGCGGGCGCCGGGGTTCGCGCGCAGCCGGTTGTTCTGCCGGGTGGTGCTGGCGTCGGCACGCCTTGGGCTCGGGGAGCTGGACTCGGCGTGCGCGCTCGGGGCGGAGGCGGCGTCCGCGGCGGCGGACATGCGGTCCGTGCGGGCGCACGAGTATGTGCGGGAGTTCGAGCGGAGGCTGGAGCCGTACCGCGATGCGGGGCCCGTCCGGGGGTATCGGGAGCGGGTCGCGACGTTGGGGTGAGACGGGGCCGGGGCCCGGGAGGCCGTGCCGTGGTCGGCGCCCGTGGTTCCCGTTGCGCGGCGCCGGGGTGCCGCCTCGCTGCCCGAGGCGGGGGCCACGCGGCGGCGTCCGCCGGGTCTGTGGCGGGGGCCGGGCGCCTGGGCGGGGGTGGCGGTTGGTGTTCGTTGCGCGGGGCGGTTCATGTCGGCCGCGCTGATCGCCCGGTCACCTCCCACCGCCCGCCCCCTCCGGGGGCTTCGGCCCCCCGGCGGGTGTTTGTTGCGCGGCGCCGGGGCGGGCTGAGCCGGGGCCCGGGGCGTAAGTAGAGCTCGCTCGTGGGTGTGAGAGGCGCGGGCTCGGAGAGCCGTCGGGGTTTGGGGCCCAGCCCCAAGGTGTTCAACCCGGTGCGGGGTGCGGGGTGCGGGGTGCGGGGTGCGGGGCCCGGGAGGGGCCTGACCGGAGCCCCGGAGGGGGCGGGTGGGGGGAGATGGGCGGGGGAACTGTGTTGCCCCGGTG
>NZ_JBEOVM010000181.1:0-8004 GCF_040295505.1 Streptomyces sp. NPDC002790
GCTTGATTTATCAAGCCCCGCCGGCGATTGAGGCGCGGGGTCCGGGGCGGAGCCCCGGGGGTTAGCGGGGGAAGCGGACCCGGCCGCCCACCTCGACCGAACCTCCCGGCGAGGGGGCCGTGAGGATTTGGGAGCCGTGGCCCTGGCGGATGTTGAGGGCGCGGTCGAGGTGGGCGGTGAGCGCCAGCGCCGCCGCCCCCGTCGCCTCGTCCTCCACGATGCCGTCACCCCGGCCAGGGAACCCGCGGGCGCGAACCCGCCCCGCCGCCTCGTCCTCCCAGGCCCACGCGTAGACCCACTCCCCCTCCGGAGGAACCGGCAGCGCGTCCACCTCCGCGACGGATCCGTACTGCCGCAACGTACGACCGGTCACCCACTCCGCCCGCGCCTCGATCCAGCTGAACTCGCCGTCCTGGCGCGCCCGGACGACACCCGCGGGCACGACGAGTTCCGGCACGTCGAGCAGCCAGGCCGTGCCGACGCAGGGGTGCCCGGCGAACGGCAGGCGCGCGGTCGGCGTGTAGATGTCGATGACGCCGCGCTCGGGATCGTCGACGAAGACCGTCTCGCTGAAGCCGAGTTCGGCGGCGAAGGCCTGTCGCTCGTCCCGGTCGGGGAGGCGGGAGCCGTCGCGGACGACGCCCAGCGCGTTGCCCTCCCGGCCGCCGGGGGCGCAGAAGACGCGCACCACGTCGTACTCGATGCCGTACTCGTTCATGGGCGGAAGTCAACCACGCGACACTCGATGCTTGACCAGCGCTTGACCCTTCCCTGACTTGGCCATGGGTAGCACTGAGGTAAGCCTCATATAAGTTAGGTCCGCCTTAGTTACCCCTGCTTGGAGCCCGCATGCGAGCCGCCCGACTCACCGTTTCCACCGCCGTCGCCGCGGTGGCCGCCCTGACGGCCGTCACGGGCTGCACGCAGAAGAGCGACGCCAAGAGTGCCGGTTCCGGTGCGATCAAGGTGACCGCCGACGACGACAGTTGCAAGGTGTCGAAGAAGAAGTTCCCCGCGGGGCACGTGGAGTTGGCGGTCGAGAACAAGGGGTCCCGGGTCACCGAGGTCGAGATCCTCTTCCCGGACGACCGGATCGTCTCCGAGCGCGAGAACATCGGCCCCGGCACCCGGCACAGCCTCACCGCCGAGGTGAAGAGCGGCGACTACCGCATCGCCTGCATCCCCGGCATGAAGGGCAAGGGCCACCGCCAGGACGTGCAGGTGACCGGCGGGAAGTCCACGGCGAAGCGGGACCCGAAGCTCGACGACGCCGTCGCCGCCTACCGCCAGTACACCCA
This sequence comes from Streptomyces sp. NPDC002790, assembly GCF_040295505.1. Lineage (NCBI taxonomy): Bacteria > Bacillati > Actinomycetota > Actinomycetes > Kitasatosporales > Streptomycetaceae > Streptomyces > Streptomyces sp. NPDC002790. The sequence continues at coordinate 1,299 of NZ_JBEOVM010000181.1, forward strand.
GGCGCAGGCCGACGAGACGCTGCCGAAGGTGAAGACGTTCACCGACGCCGTCCGCGACGGCGACCTGGAGGCCGCCAAGAAGGCGTACGCCCCCTCCCGTATCGGCTGGGAGCGCACCGAACCGGTCGCCGAGTCCTTCGGTGACATCGACCCGAAGGTCGACGTGCGGGCCGACGGCCTCGAAGAGGGCCAGAAGTGGACCGGCTGGCACCGCCTGGAGAAGGCGCTGTGGAAGGACAAGGAGATCGGGAAGAGCGAGAAGGCGCTCGCGGACCGGCTCGACAAGGATCTCGACGACTGGCAGCAGCGCGTCGGCAAGGCGGAGATCACGCCCACCTCCATGGCCAACGGCGCCAAGGAGCTGCTCGACGAGGTCGCCACCGGCAAGGTCACCGGCGAGGAGGAGCGCTACTCGCACACCGACCTCGTCGACTTCAAGGCCAACGTCGAGGGCGCCGAGAAGGCGTACGAGCTGCTCGAGCCGGTCGCGTCGAAGAACGACACCGCGCTGACCAAGGAGCTGGACAAGCAGTTCGCCGCGCTGGACAAGCTGCTCGACAAGTACCGCGAGGGCAAGCAGGGCTACGGGTTCACCTCCTACGACAAGGTCGGCAAGGCGGACCAGAAGGAGCTGTCCGACGCGGTCAACGCGCTGGCGGAGCCGCTGTCGCAGCTGGCCGCGGCGGTCGTCAAGTAGCGCTCGCCGAGCAGCCGTACACGTGAACACGCACCACGAGGAGAGGGTCGCCATGACGGACGACGAGACCTCCAACTCCCCTTCCCCGTCCCGGCGTTCCCTGCTCGCCGTCGGCGGCGCCGGGCTCGCGCTCGGCGCCGCGGCCGCGGGCGGCGCCGTCGTCCTGGCCCGGTCCGACGACGGCTCGGACATGCAGCCCGCCGGTGAGGCGGGCGGCGCGGTGCCCTTCCACGGAGCGCACCAGGCCGGGATCGCGACGGCGGTGCAGGACCGGCTGCACTTCGCGGCGTTCGACGTGAAGACGGCCGACCGCGAGGAGTTCGTGCAGCTCCTGAAGGACTGGACGAAGGCCGCCGCGCGGATGACCGAGGGGCGCACCGTCGGCGAGGGCGCGTACGGCGGGCTCGCCGAGGCGCCACCGGACGACACGGGCGAGGCGCTCGGGCTGCAACCGTCCCGGCTCACGCTGACGATCGGCTTCGGGCCCTCCCTCTTCGAGAAGCACGGCAAGGCCCTCGGCATCGCGGACCAGCGCCCGGACGCGCTCGTCGACCTGCCGAAGTTCCCCGGCGAGAACCTGGAGAAGACCCGCAGCGGCGGCGATCTGTGCGTGCAGGCCTGCGCGGACGACCCGCAGGTCGCCGTGCACGCCATCCGCAACCTCGCCCGGATCGGCATGGGCAAGGTCGCCATCCGCTGGTCGCAGCTCGGCTTCGGCAAGACGTCCTCGACGACGCCGGACGCGCAGACGCCCCGTAACCTCATGGGCTTCAAGGACGGCACCCGCAACATCGCGGGCACCGAGAAGGACCGTCTCGCCAAGCATGTGTGGGTGGACTCCCCGGGCGACGGTGCCGACTGGATGAAGGGCGGCTCGTATCTGGTCGCCCGCCGGATCCGGATGAACGTCGAGACCTGGGACCGCACGTCGCTGCTGGAGCAGGAGGACGTGTTCGGCCGGGACAAGGGCGAGGGCGCTCCCGTCGGCAAGGCGAAGGAGCGCGACGAACCGTTCCTGAAGGCGATGAAGCCGGACGCGCACGTGCGGCTCGCGCACCCCGACTCCAACCACGGGGCGACGCTGCTGCGCCGCGGCTACTCGTTCACCGACGGCACGGACGGACTCGGCCGGCTCGACGCGGGCCTGTTCTTCCTCGCGTACCAGAAGGACGTGCGCAAGGGGTTCATCCCGGTGCAGCGCAGCCTCGCGACCGACGCGCTCAACGAGTACATCCAGCACGTCGGTTCGGCGGTGTTCGCGGTGCCGCCGGGAGTGCGGGACGGCAGCGACTGGTGGGGCCGCGGCCTCTTCGAGCAGAAGGAAGGCTGAGAAGCGATGTTCGCGAACTACTTGATCGGGCTGCGCGAGGGCCTGGAAGCCAGCCTGATCGTCTGCATCCTCGTCGCGTACCTGGTGAAGACGGAGCGCAGGGACGCCCTGAAGCCGGTGTGGGCGGGGGTCGGCGTCGCCGTCCTCGTGTCGCTCGGGTTCGGCGCGGGCCTGGAGTTCGGCTCGCAGGAACTGACGTTCAAGGCGCAGGAGGCGCTCGGCGGTTCGCTGTCGATCATCGCCGTCGGCCTGGTGACGTGGATGGTGTTCTGGATGCGGCGCACAGCCCGGCACTTGAAGACGGAGCTGCACGGCAAGCTGGACAGCGCCCTGCAAATGGGCACGGCGGCGCTAGTCGTCACGGCGTTCCTCGCGGTGGGCCGTGAGGGCCTGGAGACCTCCCTGTTCGTGTGGACGGCGGTGCACGCCACCAGCAACGGCACGACGGACCCGGTGATCGGCGCGCTGCTCGGGCTGGCCACCGCGGTGGTCCTCGGCTGGCTGTTCTACCGGGGCGCGCTCCGCATCAACCTGGCGAAGTTCTTCACGTGGACCGGCGGCATGCTCGTCGTCGTGGCCGCGGGTGTCCTCGCGTACGGCGTGCACGACCTCCAGGAGGCCGACTTCATCGGAGGCCTGAACAACCTGGCCTTCGACATCAGTTCCACGATCTCCCCCGACGGCTGGCTCGGCACGCTCCTGAAGGGCGTCTTCAACTTCCAGCCCGACCCGACGGTTCTGCAGGTCACCGTCTGGTTCGTCTACCTTGTCCCCACTCTCGCCCTGTTCTTCGCGCCTCCCGGGCTGCTTTCCCGCAGGGTCGCGGCAGTGCGTGCCTCCTCTTCCCGGTAGGGTTCGGGCGCGTGCATGGGGCCGGGGAGCGGAAGGTGAATCGAACGTCATGAGCGAGGCCAGGAACAGGATCGGCCGACCGGTCGCAGCGGTCGCGGCCGCGGTCGTGCTGTCCCTCACCGCGGGCGGGTGCGTGACCGTGCACGGCGAGCTGGAGATCGTACCGACGACCACGAAGGCGAAGGCGGCGAGCGCCGTCGACACGTTCGTGGACGCGTACAACGAGGCGGACAAGACGTACGACTCCGACGCCGACGCGAAGTACGTCACCGGTGCGCTCGGCGCGATCGACGCGGCGAAGCTGAAGGCGGGCCGCGCGCTCAACCCGAACGGCAACCCGAAGCACGCGCCGCTGAAGCTCACCGACACGCGGATCACGGTGCCGAAGAAGGCCGGCTGGCCGCGCTGGTTCGTGACGAACTCGGACAACAACCGGGTCGACGGCTATCGCTGGGTCATGGTGTTCACCCGGGACGCCGAGAGCGCGCCGTGGGCGGTCTCGTACCTGTCGCTGTTCCGCGACGGCACGGTCCCCAAGTTCAAGACGGACAAGGACGGTCTGGGCGAGTCCGTCGACCCGGACGCGTCGGGTCTCGCGCAGCGTCCGAAGGACATGGGCGAGCAGTACATCCACTACCTCAAGAAGGGCGGGGACGACTTCGCCCCCGGCCCGCACACGACGCGCTGGCGCCAGACCCGCGACAAGATCGGCACGCGCCCCGGCCTCACCACGCAGTTCATCGACGAGTCCCTCACCGCTGGCAACTACGCGCCCGTGGCCCTGCGCACCGCGAACGGCGGCGCCCTCGTCTTCTTCACGACCCGCCGCTACGAGAAGCTGACCGCGTTCCCCGGCAGCAACCTGCCTTCGATCGGGTCGGACGTGAAGGCGCTGATGAAGGGCGAGCCCAAGGAGTCGGCGATGTACGGGTACGTGTCGGGGCAGGCGGCGATTGATCCGCCGGGGGCGTCGGGGGCGGTGCACGTGGTGTCGCGGGTGGAGGGGATCACGACCGCCGAGGGCAGCTGACGGTCACCCGGCGTTGCGGTCTCGGGGCTCTGCCCTGGACCCCGCTGCTCAATCGCCGCAGGGGCTTGAAAAGCCTGCTCAATCGCCGCAGGGGCTTGAGGTGCCGCGGCGACTTATCAGGGCCACGCCGGTGTGAAGTCCGGTTCGGCGCCCGCGTATCGCGCACACGCGTCCGTCAGCGACTCCAGCATCGTCAGCGGATCGGGAAGCGCATGCTCGGGCCCCCGCACCCAGAACACCTCACGCTCACCGGGCAACCGCGCCGGCGGCACCAGAACGTAGGACCCACGGCAGTGCCACCGCAGCCCGGGGTGCTCGTCCATCGTCTCGGGGTGGCAGTCCAGCTCGCAGGGCCACCACTCGTCCTCCTCGTCCGGCGTCCCACGGGTCGCCGTGAAGAAGAGCATGCGGTCGCCGCCCGATTCGGCGACGGGCCCGACCTCGATCCCGGCGGTGAGGAGTCGCTCCAGCGCCTCGTGCCCGGCCTCCAGCGGGACGTCGAGGACGTCGTGGACCATGCCCGTCGCGGTGATGAAGTTGGCCAGCGGCTGATGTCCCGCCCAGCGCTCGATCTGCGCGCGGTCCGTCGTGGACTGGGTCTGCCAGGCGAAGGAGACGGGGTGCCTGCCGGGGGTCGGACAGCCGACGCGGTTGCACGAACATCGGTAGTCGGAGGGGTACGCGGCCGGGGCCAGCGGCAGTCCGGCGGCGGCAGCGGCGAAGAGCAGGTCCTCGCGGGCCGCGTCGGCGGCCGCGGTGTCCTTCGGGCCGCGCCCGGCCCGCAGCCATCGTGAGATCAGGCCGCCCGTACGCCCCGCCGTACCGCTCCGCCCGCCGAATCGGCGACCCTGCTCCGCGCCCATCAATCCCCTCACCATCGCCGTCGAGCCATTGCTGTCGTGCCGAGTCCGGATGAACCTTGGACCAAAAGTGTCCCACCATCCTGCGCCTCGGGTGGCCACAGTCCACATCCGGGGTGTGTGAGGGCGCTCGGCTAGGAGCGGGAGCCGCCGATTCCGTAGAGGGCGTACTCGACGATCGTGTCCGCGTACGCATGGTCGAGCGGTCCGGTGTTCTGGAGCCAGCGTTGTGCCAGCGGTCCGGAGAACAGGTCACGGGCGATCAACGGGTCGACCTCCGGGCGGACCTGGCCCGCGTCCTGCGCGGCCCGCAGCCGGTCGGCGTACAGGTCGAGTCCCGGCATGAGCAGCCGGGCGACGAACTCCTCGGAGAACGCGCGGTCGGCCAGGCCCTCGGCGGCGAGCGCGCGGGCCGGCGCCTCGAACACGGGGTCCTTGAGCACGTCGACGGTGGCGTGCAGGAGCAGCTTGAAGTCGGCCTCGATGTCGCCGGTGTCGGGCAGGACGGCCGGGTCGCCCGGGTAGTCGGGGTGCCGCTCGGCGGCGACCTCCGTGTTGCGCTCGTTGAGGTCGATGAAGGCCTCCATCAGGACCTCGGCCTTCGAGCCCCACCACCGGTAGATCGTCTGCTTGCCGACACCGGCGCGGGCGGCGATGCCCTCGATGGTGGTGCGCGGGTAGCCGATCTCTCCTACGAGGCCGAGGGCGGCGTCGTAGATCGCGCGGCGGGAACGTTCGCTGCGGCGGGTGGCGTCGGGGACGGCCTTCTTCGCCGACTGGCTCTTCGTGGCTGACATGATTCGAATGTAGCAGCGCACGAGCCGAGACGGTCCGTCTCGTAACGTCCGGGCCACCCGTGAACCACCCGTTCGGTTCACAGCCCCGGGGGGCCCTCCGGCCGCACCATGGGCTTCCACCCAGCACTGCGGTCGTGAGGAGCCCTCATTGCGTAATCCGCGCCTTGTCGAACGTCGCGCCACACCCCGGCGCTATCTCATGTGCCCACCGGCACACTTCAAGGTCACGTACTCGATCAACCCGTGGATGGACCCGGCGAAACCCGTCGACGTTCCGCTCGCGGTCGCCCAGTGGGAGGACCTGCGGGACCGCTACCGCGGGCTCGGCCACACCGTCGAGGTGCTCGACCCGCGCCCCGGACTTCCGGACATGGTGTTCGCGGCGAACGGCGCGACCGTGGTGGACGGCCGGGTGCTCGGCGCCCGGTTCGCGCACCGGGAGCGGGAGGCGGAGGCCGCCGCGCACCTGGAGTGGTTCCGGGCGCACGGGTACGCCGAGGTCCACGAGCCCGTCCACGTCAACGAGGGCGAGGGCGACTTCGCCGTCACCGCCTCCTACGTGCTCGCGGGGCGCGGCTTCCGGGCCTCTCCGCTGTCCCACGCGGAGGCGCAGGAGTACTTCGGCCGTCCGGTGATCGGCCTCGACCTGGTCGACCCCCGCTTCTACCACCTGGACACGGCGCTGGCCGTCCTCGACGACGCGGACGACTCCGTCATGTACTACCCGGCGGCGTTCTCGCCCGGGAGCCGGGCGGTGCTGCGGCGGATGTTCCCCGACGCGGTGATCGCCTCCGAGGCGGATGCGGTGGCCTTCGGCCTGAACGCGGTGTCGGACGGCCGGAATGTCTTGCTGCCGCAGGGGGCGGTGGGGTTGTTCGGGGGGCTTCGGGAGCGGGGGTTTGTGCCGGTGGGGTTGGATCTGGGCGAGCTGCTGAAGGGAGGCGGTTCGGTCAAGTGCTGCACCCTTGAGCTCCGCGCTTAGTTTCGGCGGCGAGTGAGCCATTCAAGCCCCTGCGGCGATTGAGCAGGCCCTTCAAGCCCCTGCGGCGATCGAGCCATTCAAGCCCCTGCGGCGATTGAGCAGCGGGGCCCGGGGCGGAGCCCCGAGGCGTCGGCCCGGGAGCCGCGGGGGGGGTGGGC
>NZ_JBEOVM010000182.1:0-7978 GCF_040295505.1 Streptomyces sp. NPDC002790
CGATCGCCGACGGGGGTGGATCCATCAAGCCCCGCCGGCGATTGAGGCGATCTTTCCAGCCCCGCCGGCGTTTGAGGCGCGGGGTCCGGGGCGGAGCCCCGAGGCCGTAACGACGGACGGGCCGAACCCCCGGAGGGCTACGCGTGTTGGCTGCCCGACTCACGCCCCCGCAGCCGACGCCACACCCCCGGCCCCGCACTGATCAGCACCGTGAGGCCAATCGCCGCGACAACCCCCTGCCACGGCTCCGGAAAGAGCGAACCACCGAGGATCCCGATGACCTGGTACGTCGCCGCCCACGCGAGACACGCGGGAACGTCACCGCGGGCGAACTGCCGCAGCGGCATCTTCGCCAGCAAGCACGCCAGCATCACGGGAATCCGCCCCGCGGGCACGAGCCGCGACAGGACAAGCACCATCACCCCATGGTCGGAGAGCTTGGCCTGCGCCTGCGCGAGCCGCTCCTCGGGGGCCCGCGAACGGATCGCCTCCAGCCACTTCGACCCGTTCTTGGAGCGCATGCCGCGCCGCCCCAGCCAGTACAGGACGACATCGCCGAGGAACGCGGCGAGCGCGGACACCGCGAAGACGAACAGCAGCGAGAGCGGGCTGCCGTGGTGGAACGCGACGACCGCCGCGGAACTCACGAGCGCACCGGTCGGAATGACCGGGACGAGCGCCCCGAGGAAGATGAGCAGGAACAACGAGGGGTAGCCGACGGCCTGTTGGGTCGACTCGGGCGGCACCTGGGTCGCGGCGGAGAGGATCACCGGCGCGCCCCCGACAGCCTGCGCAGCCGTCTCATCCGGCCACCTCGGGACATACGCTCTCGCCCTGGTCGAGCCGGTGCACCGCCACGCCGGGCGCACGCAGCGCCGCCTGCCGGACGAACTCGTCGCCCGGCGCGTGGAATTCGTGCGGCCGCACCGCGTCCATGCCGATCGGCCAGTACGTCCCGTAGTGCACGGGCACCGCACTGCGCGGCGCGATCCGGGCGAGCGCCTCGGCGGCCCGGCCCGCGTCGAGATGCCCGGACCCGAGGTAGGGGCCCCAGCCGCCCACCGGCAGCAGCGCCACATCGACCTTGCCGACGGCGTCCTCCATCCCGTCGAACAACCCGGTGTCACCGGCGAAGTACGTACGGGCCTCACCGTTCACCACGTAACCGAGCGCGGGGGCGATGTGCGGACCGACGGGCAGCCGCCGCCCGTCGTGCTCGGCCCGCACCACCTCTACCGCCACGTGTCCGACCTCGACGCGCTCGCCCGCCTCCACCTCGATGATCTTCAGCGCGCCGAGCTTGCGCAGCGCGGGCACGGCGCGCGGGGCGCCCTTCGGCACGAGCACCCGCGTACCGGGCGCGAGTCGGGCGAGCGAGGGCACGTGCAGGTGGTCGGCGTGCAGGTGGGAGACGAGGACGACATCCGCCTCCGCGGCGCGCGGCGGCGGGGCCGCGCCGCCCCGGCGGCGCAGATGTGCGAGGCGCCGGGCGAAGAGCGGGTCCGTGAGCACGCGCGTGCCCGCGTCCTCGATGGTGCAGGTGGCATGACCCCACCAGGTGATCTCCACCGGCACGCGCTCCTCCTTGTGCTCCTTTGGCGACTCCCCCGAGCCTACGTGCAGGAGTAGGGTCAACGCCGAAAGCTGTGGTGAGGGGGGACGCATGGGGGCATCCGACGGGGGCGACCGAGCGGTGCGGGTCGCGGCGATCGCCAGCCTGATCCCGCTGGAGGAGTTGGACGCCGACCCCTTCCTGGTGGACTCGCGCAGCCAGCACGCCATGTGCGCGCGCTGGGCCGCCGAGCGCGGCTACGTGGTCACCCGTGAGCTACTGGTCCACGCGGTCCGGCCCGACCACGAGGTGCTGTGGGCGGATGTCGACGCGGGCCTCGTCGACGTGTTCGTCGCCCCGTGCGAGAGGGTGTTGCGGGCGGCGCTGGGGTCTGTCGACGCGTTTGCGCGGGAGTGTGCGCGGCGCGGTGTCCGTCTGGAGACGGCGGGCCTCGCGGAACCCGCGTACGACGCGGACATGAAGGCCCGCGTCCACCGCCGCCTCTCCATGCCCACGGCAGGCTACGACGGCTGCTGACCCCGTCCCCGGGAGCACCCACCCGCCCCCCGGCCCCGGGGCTCCGCCCCGGACCCCGCTGCTCAATCGCCGCAGGGGCTTGAACAACCGACCCCCGTCGGGCTCGGATGATCCAGTCCCCGCCGAGCTCAGACGATCCAATCCCCGGCGGGGCTTGATCTTTCCAGCCCCGCCGGCGTTTGAGGCGCGGGGTCCGGGGCGGAGCCCCGTGGCCGTGACCACGGGTGGCCCCAAAAGGTATGAAACCCTGACCACACCTGATCACACCTGACCAATGAGGGGAGCCGGAGACGTGGCCGGAGGCCGTTGGTGGACGCGCGCGGCAAGCACAACCTGGCGATCGGCCACGGTCTGGGCCGCCTGCACCCTCACCATGATGATCCTCGCCGGGCTGCTACCCGACTTCAAACTGACCTCCGCCGACGGCGACAGCATGACCCGCGTCGCCATCACCGCCGCCCTCGCCGCCGCCGCCTTCGCCCTCCTCTCGGCCCTGGTCTGGCCGCTCCTCGTCCGCGCCCTGCTGCTCGTCCCCGCGCTCGTCCTCGGCCTCGGCGTGTTCTTCCTCAACGGCGCCGTGCTGCTCATCGCGCTGCACCTCATCCCGGACGGCAGGGGAGAGGCCGGCCCGGAGACCGCGGTCGTCGTGGCCGCGGTCATGTCGGCCGTGGCGTCCGCGACCGGCGGTGCGCTCGCCGTCCGGGACGACGACGCGTACCGCAGACGCCTGTACCGGCTCGCTGACCGCAGGCGCCGCAGGGGCTCCGACGCCGACACCACCTGCCCGCCCACCCCCGGCACCGTCTTCATCCAGCTCGACGGTGTAGGACACGAAGTGCTGCGCCGCGCCGCGCGCGACGACGTCATGCCGACGGTCAACTCCTGGCTGCACGACGGCAGCCACCGCCTCACCCCGTGGCGCACCGACTGGTCGAGCCAGACCGGCGCCAGCCAGCTCGGCATCCTGCACGGTTCCAATTACGACGTCCCGGCCTTCCGCTGGTACGAGAAGGACACCGGCGAGACGCAGGTGTCCAACCGGCCCACCAGCGCCGCCGAACTCCAGCGCCGCGCCGTCGCGCACACCGGCGACGGCGGCCTGCTCACCGTCGACGGCGCCAGCCGCGGCAACCTGTTCAGCGGCGGCGCGGAAGAGGTCGCGCTCGTACTGTCCGTGGCCGCCCGGCGCGGCAAGGAGAACCGCTCGCGGGCCGGTTACTTCGCCTACTTCTCCGACCCGGCGAACGCCGTCCGCACGGCGCTGTCCTTCTTCGCCGAGGTCGGCCGCGAGATCGGCCAGTCCACGCGGTCCCGCCTGCGCAAGGAGCGGCCCCGGATGGGGCGCGGCGGCCTGTACCCGTTCATCCGCGCCTTCGCGACCGTCGTCGAACGGGACGTCGTCGTCACGGCCGTCATCGGCGACATGCTCGCGGGCCGCAGCGCCGTCTACGCCGACCTCGTGGCCTACGACGAGGTGGCGCACCACTCGGGACCGTTCGGCCGCGACGCCCGGAAGGTGCTCGAACGCCTCGACCGCTCGCTCGCGCTGCTGGTCAAGGTCGCGGACCACGCGCCGCGCCCGTACCGCATCGTCGTCCTCTCCGACCACGGGCAGAGCCCCGGCGAAACCTTCAGGGGCCGCTACGGGCTCACCCTCCAGGACCTGGTCCGCGCGGGCTGCGGACTGCCCGTACCCCGCCGCGCGAGGCGCACCCGCAGCGGCGCCGAGGCCCGCGCCGCCGTGCGGGCAGCGCTGCGCCGGCCCGTCGAGGAGGGCGCGGGCAAGGGCCGCCGCAGCGAACCGATCGTGCTGGCCTCCGGCAACCTCGGCCTCGTCTCGTTCCCCGACGTCCCGCACCGCATGACCCGCGAGGAGATCGACGCCCGCAACCCGGCCCTGCTGCCGACCCTCGCCAACCATCCCGGCATCGGCTTCCTGCTCGTACGCAGCGAGGAGCACGGCGCGGTCGTGCTCGGGGCCCGGGGCGCCGACGTGCCGCTGGCCGAGCTCGCCGATGGCGAGGGGCCGCTCGCCGACTTCGGTCCGGGCGCCGCCGACGCCGTGCGCCGCACCGACTCCTTCCCGCACACCGCCGACATCATGGTCAACTCCATGTACGAACCGATGGACGGCGAGGTCCTCGCCTTCGAGGAGCAGATCGGCTCGCACGGCGGGCTCGGCGGCGCCCAGAGCCGGCCGTTCCTGCTCTCGCCCGCGGAGCTGTCCGAACCGGTGCCGAAGGACGAGGAACTGGTCGGCGCCGAGCAGGTGCACCGGGTGCTGCGCCGCTGGCTGACCGAGGGAAGCGGACCGCAGATCCCGATGCGGGTCACACCGCTGTCCCTGGACCCACCTGCGAAGAAGCCGCTTGAGCGGCCCGTGGAGAACCCTGTGGAGAATTCCCTCCGGCGAGATCCCGGCGGTGGATCTTTTGCGGCCACGCCCCCCGAGCCGCAGGACAATTCCGCCTGATTTGGAGCGCGGCGGGAGCCCACCGGACCATGGGCCCCGTCACCCGGCGATCCCGAGGTGGCTCAGCACGATCGAGAGGCACTTCCCCCCATGCTCGACACCGGGACCGCCCCCGCTCCCGATACGGCCCCGGCAGCGGACGAGGACCAGAACCAGAGCGGCAGCAAGCACGCCCGCAGGTTCGGTCTCCCCATCGCGACGGCCCTGGTCATGGGCAACATCATCGGCGGCGGCATCTTCCTGCTGCCCGCCTCCGTGGCCCCGTACGGCACGATCTCGCTGGTCGCCTTCGGTGTCCTGACGGTCGGCGCCATCGCCCTCGCGCTCGTCTTCGGACGGCTCGCGAAGCGGCACCCGCAGACCGGCGGCCCCTACGTCTACGCCCGTGAGGCCTTCGGCGACTTCGCCGGGTTCCTCGCCGCGTGGAGCTACTGGATCACCTCGTGGGTGTCGAACGCGGCGCTCGCCGTCGCCGCCGTCGGGTACCTCGACGTACTCCTGCCGATCCACGGTTCGACGTTCTGGACGATCGTCGCCGCACTCGCCTGCCAGTGGCTGCCCGCGCTCGCCAACCTCGCCGGCACCCGCTACGTCGGCGCCGTCCAACTGGTCTCCACCGTCCTGAAGTTCGCGCCGCTGGTGCTCGTCGCGGTCGGCGGCCTCTTCTTCTTCGACGCCGACAACCTCGGCCCGTTCCAGGCCGGCGGCGGGGACTCCCCGGTCGGCGCGGTCTCGGCGTCCGCCGCGATCCTGCTCTTCAGCTACCTGGGCGTAGAGTCCGCCTCCATGAGCGCGGGCGAGGTCCGCGACCCGGAGCGCAACGTCGGCCGGGCCACGGTCCTCGGCACCGGGCTCGCCGCCCTCGTGTACCTGCTGTGCACGGTCTCCGTCTTCGGCACCGTCGCCCACGACAAGCTGGTGGACTCCACCGCGCCGATGACCGACTCCGTCAACGTCATGTTCGGCGGCACCTGGGGCGGCACCGCGGTCGCCATCGCCGCGGTCGTCTCGATCCTCGGCGCGCTCAACGGCTGGACGCTGCTCTCCGCGCAGGCGCCGTACGCCCCCGCGAAGGACGGCCTGTTCCCGGCGGCGTTCGCCCGCAAGAAGCGCGGCGTCCCGACGTTCGGCGTCCTCGTCGGCGTCGCCCTCGCCTCGGTCCTGACCATCTACAACTACACGGCGGGATCCGAGGGCGTCTTCGAGAGCCTCGTGCTCATCACGACGTTCACGGCGACGGTCCCGTACCTCCTCGCCACGGCCGCGCAGATCTACTTCCTGCTGTCGGGCCAGGGCCACCGGGTGAGCAAGAGCCGCCTCGCGCGCGACATGACGCTCGCGCTCGTGGCGTTCGGCTTCTCGATGTGGCTGGTGGGCGGCGCGGGCTACGCGGCCGTCTACCAGGGTGTCATCTTCCTGTTCGTGGGCGTCCTCGTCTACGCGTGGATGTCGGCGCGAAAGAAGCGCAGTTCAAGCCCCTGCGGCGATTGAGCAGGTCTTTCAAGCCCCTCCGGCGATTGAGGCGCATCTTTCAATCGCCGGAGGGGTTTGTGTGGCGTGAGCTACCTCGCGATGGGCGCCACCACCCACCTCAGCTTCCGGAACATCTCGTCCCGCCCCCCGATCTCCACCAACTTCCGCGCCGCGGGATACGCCTCGTTCCCCTCGATCTCGTACCCGACCTCGAGGGACCCGGGCACGTCCCTGACCTCCAGCTGCGCCTCGATGTCGACCGCGGAGCGCGAGCCGTCCGCGGCCATCGCCGCCAGATGGGAGATACGCCGCTGCTGCGCCTCGTCGAGCGCCTGCCGCGGGTCCCGCGAACCGGGCGAGGCCAGCGCCTGCTGACCCTTCCCGGATGGCGGCGCGACCGCGGAGGCGGGCGTGCGGGTCTCGCCGGTGGGCGTACGCGTGGACAGGGTCGCCTGGACGACCGTGCCGTCGTTGTCGAGCGCGACGCGGAACTCGCCGCGGCCCGGCGTGATCACCGGTACGCCGTCGAAGGCCTGCCGGAACGTGACGTGGGTCTGCAGCGACACCGGCTCACCGATCTGCGAGCCGTCCTTCTTGCCGCTGTTCTGCATCAGGTCGTGCACACCGTCCACGACCAGCTCGACGCCCTCCGCATGCTCCTGCACGAACCGCTGCGCGAGTTCGACGGCGCGCTCGGTCGGCAGCTGCCGCGTGTTGCGGTGGTTGGCGTCGGCGAGCTTCACCCAGCGCACCGCCTGCGGCGCCGTCGAGACGAACCGGTCGCCCGAACTCGCGCTGAGCACGCCCTGCCGCTCGACCTGCACCTCTTGCAGCGCCGCCGCCGGGAAGTGCGCGAGGCGGCCGGCCGCGGTGAGCTCCTCGCTCGGGTCGCGGGGCGCCAGCTGCACGATCTGCGGACTCTGCGGCGCCTGCGTCAACGGGTCGCGCAGGCCCTGGCGAGCGTAGTACCAGCGCCACGCATACCAGTTGTCGGGGACGTGGTCCCGGTAGAAGTTGCGCTCGGAGTTCAGCCGGTTCTGCGCCTCCGCCTGGGTCGAACCCGTGGCGCACACCGAGGGCGCCTGACCGTGGTAGATGTCCCAGCTTGCGTTCAGCCATGCGTCGCAGAACGTCTGGCCGGCCCGCCACTTCTCCCAGAACTTCTTGCCGTAGTCGCCGCTGTCGATGCTGGTCGTCTCGAACCCGAAGATCATCCGGGAGCCGACGTTGGGCCCGGCCCAGGTGCGGACGGGGGAGTGCCCGTCGAGGACGCGCAGCGAGTTGCACGTCGACCAGAACACGTAGTTGGCCTTCTCGTTGCCGAACGCCATCCGGTTGGAGATCGCGTCCGAGCGGTTGTCCCACTGGGCGCCGAGCGGCGCGAAGAACACGCCGTTGCCGTCCATGCCGCCGTGCCCCGAGTGGTACACGGCGACGACGGCGTCCACGCCGTACCGGTCCTGCCAGTTGTCGTACGTCTCTTCGTACGCCCACACCTGGACGCCGCTGTCGGCGAACCAGAAGTTGCGGTCGTAGAACTGCTGGAGGTACGCGAGCCAGCCGGTCGCGTCCTCGTGCGTGTGGGAGAGCGGGTTCTGGTTGACGAACTTCTGGATGCTGAACGCGCCCCACCAGCCGAACGTCGAGTCCCGGTCGGTCGCGCCAGGTTTCCCGGTCTCCAGTGGTGACGGACCCTGGTCCGCGTAGATCATGCGCATGGTCTGACCCCCTGCGAAGCCCCCTGAGCCCCCCTGGCCGGGAGGCCCAAAATGTCACCACCAGGCCCCTTTGCCCAGCACCCTTTCCAGCCACACATCCGGAGAGCCCACCCGGCGTCACGCCACGGGGCTCCGCCCCGGACCCCGCGCCTCAATCGCCGGCGGGGCTGGAAAGATCCCCTCAAGCGCCGGCGGGGCTGTAAAGATCGCCTCAATCGCCGGCGG
>NZ_JBEOVM010000183.1:0-7845 GCF_040295505.1 Streptomyces sp. NPDC002790
GGGCGCCGTACCTCCGCCACGGGGCCCCGCCCCGCCCCCCCCGCCACAAACCCCGGGGGGGCACAAACGATCGGGGCTCCGCCCCGAACCCCGCTGCTCAAACGCCGCAGGGGCTTGAGTTGGCCCGCTGCCCGATCCCGCAGGGGCTTGATTTGCCCCGCCCCACCTTGGAGACACCCATGACCACGGTTGCCAGTCCCAGCGTGTCCGAGTTCGTCTCGCCCGGGTCCGCCACCGCGCTTCTGGAGGAGTACGCCCCCGTTACCGACCGGTTCGTCGCCACGCCGCACCGTACGCTCCTCGGGCGTGGAGTGGTGGCCGAACTTCCGCACAGAGAAGGGCCGTTGAGTCCTCGCGTGCAGGCGTTGCTCGACGCGCGGCGGCGTGCCGGGGATGCGAATCCCGTCGTGATGGGGGCCCTGCCGTTCGACCCCGGCGCGGCGCCCGCCCTCGCCGTGCCGGAGTCCGTGCGATGGGCGCCGCCGCTGCGTGAGGATCCGCTCATCGCGTTGCCCGTGCCACAGGTCGACGCCCAGTGGTCCGTGCGCGAGGTGCCGGAGCCGGAGGTGTACGGCGCGGCCGTCGCCGCGGCCGTCGAGCGCATGAAGGCCGGCGAGTTCGACAAGGTCGTCCTCGCCCGCACCCTCGAACTGACCGCCGCGCAGGCCCCGGACCTGTCCACGATGCTGCGCCGTCTGGCCCGCCGCGACCCCGCCGGCTACACCTTCGCCGTGCCCAGCGCCCCCGGCCGTACGCTCATCGGCGCGAGCCCCGAACTCCTCGTGTCCCGCACCGGATCCACCCTCACCGCCAACCCCCTCGCGGGCTCCGCGCCCCGCTCCGCCGACCTCGCCGAGGACGTGCGCCGCGCCGCCGCGCTCCTCGAGTCGGCGAAGGACCTGCACGAGCACGCCGTCGTGGTGGACGCGGTGCGCGCGGCCCTCGCCCCGTTCTGCCGGACCATCGACATCCCCGCCCGCCCCACCCTCGTACGGACGGCCGCCATGTGGCACCTGTCCACCACCGTGAGCGGCGAACTCGCCGACCCCGAGCGCACCACCGCCCTCGACCTCGCCACCGCCCTGCACCCCACCCCCGCGGTGTGCGGCACCCCGACCGGCCTCGCGCGCCAAGTCATCGCCGAGTCCGAGCCGTTCGACCGCGGCGCCTACACCGGCATGGTCGGCTGGCAGAACGCCGACGGCGACGGCGAGTGGGTCGTCACCATCCGCTGCGCCGAGGCAGAGGGCAATCTGCTGCGCCTGTTCGCGGGCGCGGGAGTCGTCGCCGCCTCCTCGCCCGAGGCCGAGACCGCCGAGACCGGCGCGAAGTTCCGTACGTTCCTGAGCGCCGTGGGAGCCGCCCTGTGACCAGCCCCCTCAGCCCCGGTGTCGACGCCCCCACCTGGCCCGCCGAGTACGCCGAGCGGTACCGTTCGGCCGGTTACTGGCGCGGCGAGACCTTCGGCGGGGTGCTGCGCGAGCGTGCCGCCGACCACCCCGACCGGATCGCCCTCGTGGACCCGGCCCCGTCCAGGCGCACCTGGACCTACCGCCAACTCGACGACAGGGCCGACCGGTTGGCCGCGGGCTTCGTGGAGCGCGGCATACGCAAGGGCGACCGCGTCGTCGTCCAGCTGCCGAACGTCGGCGAGTTCTTCGAGGTCGTCTTCGCCCTGTTCCGCATCGGCGCGCTCCCCGTGTACGCGCTGCCCGCGCACCGCGAAAGCGAGATCGCGTACTTCTGCACCTTCACCGAGGCCGTCGCCTACGTGATCCCGGAACGGCACGCCGGCTTCGACCACCGGGCGCTCGCGAGCAAGGTCCGGGCCGGAGCCCCGAGCCTGAAGCACGTGTTCGTGGTCGGGGAGAACCCCGGCGAGCACACCTCACTCGCCGAAGTACCGCACGAGCCGGGGGAGTTGGACGGGCCGCAGCCGCACGAGCTCGCCTTCCTCCAGCTGTCCGGCGGCACCACCGGCCGGCCCAAGCTCATCCCGCGCACCCACGACGACTACATGTACTCGCTGTGGGGCTCGAACGAGATCTGCGGCGTCGACGCCGATACCCGCTTCCTCGTCGTGCTGCCAGCCGCCCACAACTACCCGATGAGCAGCCCGGGTTGGCTCGGCGTCCTGTACGCCGGCGGCACCGTCGTGCTCGCGCCCGCGCCCGACCCGGACACCGCGTTCCCGCTCGTCGCGAGCGAGCGGATCACCATGACCGGGCTCGTCCCGCCGCTCGCCCTCGTCTGGACCGACTCCGCGGCCGACACCGCACACGACCTCTCCACCCTGGAACTCGTCCTCGTCGGCGGCGCCAAATACAGCGAACAGGCAGCCCGCCGCCTCGAACCCGCCCTCGGCTGCCGCCTGATGCAGGTCTTCGGCATGGCGGAAGGCCTCGTCAACTACACGCGTCTGGACGACGATCCGGAGACGATCGTCGCCACGCAGGGGCTGCCCATCTCCCCGGACGACGAGGTACGCGTCGTCGACGACGCCGACCAGGACGTCCCCGACGGCGGCTTCGGGCACCTGCTCACCCGCGGCCCGTACACCATCCGCGGCTACTGGCGCGCCCCCGAGCACAACGCCCGCTCCTTCACCGCCGACGGTTTCTACCGCACAGGCGACATCGTGCGGCGCACCCCGACCGGGCACATCGTCGTCGAGGGCCGGGCGAAGGACCAGATCAACCGGGGCGGCGAGAAGATCGCCCCGGAAGAGATCGAGAACATCCTCCTCGCCCACCCCGCCGTGCACGACGTCTCCGTCGTCGGCGTCCCCGACGAGTTCCTCGGCGAACGCTCCCTCGCCTACGTCATCCTGCGCGCGGACGCCGGATCCCTGAGGTCCGTCGCCGTGAAGCGCTTCGTACGGGAACGGGGCGTGGCCGCGTACAAGGTGCCCGACCTCGTCGAATTCGTCGACGCCTTCCCGCAGACCGGCATCGGCAAGATCAGCAAGAAGCACCAGCGGTCCGCCGCCGAGCAGCACTGAGAGGTTCCCCCCACCATGGCCCTGCCCGCCATCGCCGCCTACCCGCTCCCGACCCCCGCAGAACTCCCCGAGAACCGGGTCCGCTGGACCGTCGACCCGGCCCGCGCCGTGCTGCTCGTCCACGACCTCCAGCACCACTTCCTCGCCAAGTACCCGCAAGCCGAACAGCCGTTGACCGGCATGCTCGACAACATCGCCCGGCTGCTCAAGGAGAGCCGCGGCCTCGGCATCCCCGTGTACTACTCCGCGCAGCGCGGCGGCCAGACCCCCGAGGAGCGCGGGCTGCAACTCGACTTCTGGGGACCCGGCGCCGCAGACGACCCCACTGCCCTCGCCATGCCCGCGGCCGTGGCACCCGAGGACGGCGACACGGTCCTCACCAAGTGGAAGTACAGCGCGTTCGTCCGCACCGAACTCGAGGAACTGATGCGGGAGTCGGGCCGCGACCAGCTGGTGATCGTCGGCGTGTACGCGCACATCGGCGTCATGATCAGCGCCGCCGACGCGTGGATGCGGGACATCCAGGCCTTCGTCGTCGCCGACGCCGTCGCCGACTTCACCCGCGAGGACCACGACATGGCGCTGCGCTGGGCCGCGGGCCGCTGCGCCGTCGTCACCACCACGGACACGTTCATCGAGGAGGTACGGGCCGCATGACCACCCTCACCGTTCGGAAGATCCGCGAGGACGTCGCCGACTGCCTGGGCGAGGACCCCGCCGAGATCCCCCTCGACGAGAACCTCGTCGACTACGGGCTCGACTCCGTCCGCGTCATGACCCTCCTCGAGCGCTGGCGCAGGGACCACGGCGCCGAGGCCTCGTTCGTCGACCTCGCCGAGCAGCCGGCCATCGAGGCCTGGGCGAAGCTCCTGGGGGTGGCCGCCTCATGACCGCACTGATCAGCGAGCCCACCCGGGCCCCCGACCTGGTCCTGCCGCTCACCTCCGCCCAGTCCGGCATGTGGTTCGCGCAGGCCCTCGACCCGCTCAGCCCCGCGCAGAACACCGCCGAGTACCTGGAGATCGACGGCGACATCGACCCCGAGGTCTTCGCGGAGGCGCTGCGCCGGGTCGTCGCCGAGGCCGACGCGCTGCGCGTCCGCGTCGAGGACACCGCCGACGGGCCGCGCCAACGGGTGTGCGGCAGCGTCGAGTTGCCGCTGACGGTGCGCGAGGACCTGAGCGAGGACGAGGCCCTGGCCTGGATGCGCGCCGACCTCGCCGAACCCTGCGACCTGGCGAAGGGGCCACTGTTCGGGCACGCCCTGTTCCGCGTGGGGGAGCGGCGCTGGCTCTGGTACCAGCGCATCCACCACCTCGTCATCGACGGCTTCGGCTACTCCCTCCTCGTCGGCCGGACCGCCGCGATCTACACGGCACTCGTACGCGGCGAGGACCCCGGCCCCCGCGCCTTCGAAACGCTCGCCGACCTGCTGGCCGTCGACGCCGAGTACCGCGCGTCCGACACCTTCGCCGCCGACCGCGCGCACTGGGGAGCGGCCTTCGCCGACCGCCCGGAGGTGCCCCGGCTCGCGGGGCGCGGCGCGCTGCCGTCCCGTTCCTTCCACCGCCGTACGACACGGATCGCGCCGGAGACGACCGAGCGGCTGAAGGAACTCGCCGCGAGCACCCGCGCCACCTGGCCCGACGTCCTCATCGCCGCACAAGCCCTCTACACGTCGCGCGCGACCGGCCGCGCGGACGTCGTCCTCGGCCTGCCGATGATGGGCCGCATGGGCTCGGTCGCGCTGCGCGTCCCCGGCATGGTGATGAACGTGCTGCCACTGCGCCTGACCGTCACCCCCGACGCCACCTTCGCGCAGCTCGTACGCCAAGTGGTCCTGGGCGTCAGGGAGGTGCGCCGCCACCAGCGCTACCGCTACGAGGACATCCGCCGCGACCTCGGCCTGCTCGGCGAGAGCCGCGGCCTCGTCGGGCCCCTCGTCAACGTCATGCCGTTCGACTACGGCGCCGAGTTCGCGGGCGTCCCGGCCCGCGCCCACAACCTGTCGGCAGGGCCCGTCGACGACCTCACGGTCAACATCTACGACCGTGCCGACGGCCGCGGCCTGCGCATCGACCACGACGGCAACCCGGCCCTCTACGAGGACGAGGATCTCGCCGCGCACCAGACCAGGTTCCTCGACCTGCTCGGCCGCCTCGCCGAAACCGACCCGCAGGCTCCGCTCGCCACCCACACCATCGCCACGACCGCCGAACTCGCCCTCGTCCTCGACGAGTTCAACCGCACCGAACGTGCCCTGCCGCCCACTACCCTCATCGGCCCCATCGAGGCACAGGCCGCCCGCACCCCCGACGCGACCGCGCTCATCTACGACGGCACGGTCCTCACCTACGCGCAACTGAGCGCGCGAGCCAACCGGTTGGCACGCCACCTGCAAGCGCTGGGCGCCGCCCCCGGCCGTCTCGTCGCGGTCTCCGTCCCGCGCTCGGCCGAGCTGATCGTGACACTCCTCGCCGTCCTCAAGTCCGGCGCCGCGTATCTGCCGCTCGACCCCGACTATCCCGAGCAGCGCCTCACGTACATGCTGCGGGACGCCGAACCCGTCTGCGCCGTCACCGACGTCGCGGACCGCCTCCCGGCCGACGCGGGCACCCCGCTGGTTGTTTTCGAAGGGCTCGACCTCTCCGCGTACGCCACCGTCGACCCGGCCCGCGCGCTCACACCCGCCCACCCCGCGTACGTCATCTACACCTCCGGCTCGACCGGCCGGCCCAAGGGTGTCGTCGTACCGCACTCCGCGATCGACAACCGGCTGCGCTGGATGCAGCACGAGTACGGCATCGGAGCGGCGGACGTCGTCCTGCAGAAGACACCGTCCTCGTTCGACGTGTCGGTGTGGGAGTTCTTCTGGCCACTGCGCGAGGGCGCGACGCTCGTCGTCGCCGAACCCGGCGGCCACAAGGACCCGGCCTATCTGGCCCGCATCATCCGCCAACAGGCCGTCACCACCTGCCACTTCGTGCCGTCGATGCTCCAGGTGTTCCTCGCGGAAGCCGACGCCGGCTCCTGCGCGGGCTCGCTGCGCCGCGTCTTCTGCAGCGGCGAGGCCCTGCCCCGCGAGACGGCGAACGCCTTCGCGCGGACGCTCCCCGGCGTGGCACTGCACAACCTGTACGGTCCGACGGAGGCCGCCGTCGACGTCACGTACCACGCGTGCGAGCCGTCCGGCGCGGGCCCCGTGCCCATCGGCCGCCCCGTGTGGAACACCCGCCTGTACGTCCTCGACCCGGCCGGGCAACCGTGCCCACCCGGCATCATCGGCGAACTGCACCTCGCTGGACGCCAGTTGGCGGACGGCTACCTGAACCGCCCCGAGCTGACCGACGAACGCTTCGTGCCGGACCCCTTCACGCCGTACGAGGGCCTTCGCATGTACCGCACCGGCGACCTCGCACGCTGGACCGAACACGGCGAGGTCGAATACCTCGGCCGCACCGACCACCAGGTCAAACTGCGCGGCCAGCGCATCGAACTCGGCGAGATCGAGGCCGAGTTGGCGGCACAGGAGGGCGTCGACGGTTCGTGCGCGCTCGTCCTCGACGACCGCCTCGTCGGATACGTGACCGGAGCCGCGCCCGACCCCGCCAAGATTCGCGCCGCGCTCGCCCACACCCTGCCCGAGCACATGGTGCCTTCGGCGATCGTGCCGCTCGACGCGTTCCCGCTCAGCCCCAACGGCAAGCTGGACCGCCGCGAACTCCCGGCACCCGTGTTCACCGGAGGCGGCGGCGCCCGGCCCCCCGCGGACCCGCGCGAGGAGACGCTCACCCGCCTCTTCGCCGAAGTGCTCGACGCCGAAGGGGCGGGCCCCGACGACGCCTTCTTCGACCTGGGCGGCACCTCACTGCTCGCCGTGCGCCTCGTCAACCGGGTCCGCGAGGAACTGGGCGCGGAGCTGACCATCGGCTCACTCTTCGCATCCCCGACACCGGCGGCGCTCGCGGCCCGCATCGACGACGCCTCACCGGCGTCCACGGACGCCCTCGGTGTCGTACTCCCACTGCGCCGCGAGGGCGACCTTCCGCCGCTCTTCGCGATCCACCCCGCAGGCGGCATCTCCTGGTGCTACGCGGGCCTGACCGCACGCCTCGACCGGGACCAGCCGGTGCACGGCCTCCAGGCGCGCGGACTGACCTCGGACGACCCGCTGCCGGGCACCCTGTGGGAGCAGGCGGCGGACTACGTGCACGAGATCCGCCGGATCCGGCCGCACGGCCCGTACCGGCTCATCGGCTGGTCCGTCGGCGGCATCCTCGCGCACACGGTCGCCGTACTGCTCCAGGAAGCGGGCGAACAGGTCGAACTCCTCGCCCTGCTCGACGCGTTCCCCGCCGAACAGTGGCGCGAACGTCCCGCCCCGGAGGAGGGCGACGCCCTCACCGCCGTCCTGCGGATGGCCGGCTTCGAGCGCACCGACGAGGCCACCCGCGAGGACGTCCTGGCCACCCTGCGCAAGGCCGGCAGCCCCCTCGCCGGCCTCGACGACAGCACGCTCTCCCGGATCGTCGACATCGTCCCCAACCACGCCCGCATGATGCGCGCCCACCAACACCGCCGCTACGAGGGCGACATCCTGTTCTTCACGGCAGCCGCCCCGCGCCCGGAGAACTGGCTCACCCGCGAGGCCTGGCGCCCGCACATCACGGGCCGCATCACCAACCACGACCTGCCCTGCACCCACCCGGAGCTGCTCAAGGAGGAGCACGTGGAGCGGATCGCGGAGGCGCTCGCGCTGCGCCTGAAGGAACTGGGGGACTGACCGCGCAGAGGGGTGTCTGCTCGGAATGGTGTCGCAGTCATACGTATAACTGCGACACCAT
>NZ_JBEOVM010000184.1:0-7434 GCF_040295505.1 Streptomyces sp. NPDC002790
CGATCCCCCCCCGCCGCGGGGGCTTTGTGGGTGGGGGGGGGGGCGCCCCGCCCCAGGGGCCGTGACGGCGGGTGGGTCAGAGGGTGCCGATGACGTAGTCGATGCAGGTCGTCAGGGCCTGGACGTCCGACGGGGCGATGGCCGGGAACATCGCGACGCGCAGCTGGTTGCGGCCCAGCTTGCGGTACGGCTCCGTGTCGACGATCCCGTTGGCCCGCAGCACCTTGGCGACGGCGGCAGCGTCGATGCTGTCGTCGAAGTCGATCGTGCCGATGACCTGCGAGCGCTTGGCGGCGTCCGTCACGAACGGCGTCGCGTGCTTCGACTCCTCGGCCCACGAGTACAGCCGCGAGGACGAGTCCTTCGTGCGGGCCGTGGACCAGGCGAGGCCACCCTGACCGTTGATCCAGTCCAGCTGCTCGGCGAGCAGGAAGAGCGTGGAGAGGGCCGGGGTGTTGTACGTCTGGTTCTTGCGGGAGTTGTCGATCGCCGTCGGCAGGGAGAAGAACTCCGGGACGTGGCGGCCCGACGCGTGGATGCGCTGGGCGCGCTCGATCGCGGCCGGGGAGAAGATGCCGATCCACAGGCCGCCGTCGGAGGCGAAGGACTTCTGTGGGGCGAAGTAGTAGACGTCGGTCTCGGAGATGTCGACGGGCAGGCCGCCGGCGCCGGACGTGGCGTCCACGAGGACGAGGGAGTCGGCATCCGCGCCCGCGACGCGCTTGATCGGCGCGGCGACACCGGTCGAGGTCTCGTTGTGCGTCAGGCCGTAGACGTCGACACCGGCCTCGGCGACCGGCTCCGGGTGCGTACCCGGGTCGGAGGAGATCACGGTCGGCTCGGCGAGCCAGGGCGCGAGCTTCGAGGCCTTGGCGAACTTGGACGAGAACTCGCCGAAGTTCAGGTGCTGCGACTTGTTCTCGATCAGGCCGTGCGTCGCCACGTCCCAGAACGCGGTGGAGCCGCCGTTGCCGAGGATGACCTCGTAGCCCTCGGGGAGGGAGAAGAGGTCCTTGACGCCGTCGCGCACGCGACCGACGAGGTTCTTGACCGGAGCCTGACGATGGGACGTACCCATCAGAGAGGTGCCGGTGGCGGCCAGGGCGTCCAACGCCTCCGTACGCACCTTGGAGGGGCCAGCGCCGAAACGTCCGTCGGCGGGCTTGATGTCAGCGGGAATCTGGATCTCAGCCACGAAAGGGAGGGTAGCCCGTGGGGTTTCGTCGACCGCAAGGTGTTCGGTGGGTGAGATGCGGAATCTCGCCTGTCGCGTCAGGCCGTCCCGGACAGTTCGCAAAACGCATTTCGCCGGGCATGCCGGGCGGCCTTAGCGTGGAGAGTCACACCGCCCAGGACTGTTCATCAAGATGCTCTGTGCGGTCTAATACATTGCACTAGGCGTTCGACTCTACGAGCGACCGGTCGAGAAGAAGAGCCGAGAAGAAGACGAGAGGGGTGGACCGTGAGCGGGCCGCAGACCGAATCCGTGGCCGTGGCGCAGGACACCGCCCCGGCCGTGACCGTGGCCGAAGCGCCGTCGGGGCGCCGCCGCGGCTCACTCGGTCCGGTCGGCCTGGTCCTCGCGGGCTGTATCTCGGTGCAGTTCGGCGCGGCGCTCGCGGTGAGCCTGATGCCGCGCGCCGGAGCGGTCGGCGTCGTCACGCTGCGCCTCGTCGTGGCGGCCGTCGTCATGATGATCGTCTGCCGCCCCCGGCTGCGCGGGCACTCGCGCTCCGACTGGGGCACGGTCGTCGCCTTCGGCATCGCCATGGGCGGCATGAACCTGCTCTTCTACCAGGCGGCGGCCCGCATCCCGCTGGGCATCGCGGTCACCTTCGAGGTCCTCGGCCCGCTGGCCCTGTCGGTCTTCGCGTCCCGCCGGGTCTCCAGCCTCGCCTGGGCGGGGCTCGCCCTGTGCGGCGTGTTCCTGCTCGGCGGGGCGGGGGACGGGCTCGGCAGCCTGGACCTGGTGGGTGTGGGCTTCGCGCTCGCGGCCGGCGCCTGCTGGGCGACGTACATCATGTTCAGCGCCCGCACGGGGCGCCGCTTCCCGCAGGCGGACGGGCTCGCGCTCGCGATGGTCGTCGCGGCGGTGCTGTGCCTGCCGCTCGGCGTCGCGACGGCGGGCGACAAGCTCATCGACCCGGTGACGCTCGGCCTCGGCGCGGCCGTCGCGATCATGTCCTCGGTCCTGCCCTACACCCTCGAACTCATCGCCCTGCGCCGCCTTCCCGCGTCCACGTTCGCGGTGATGATGAGCCTCGAACCGGCCGTCGCGGCGCTCTCCGGCTTCCTCGTCCTGAGCCAGAACCTGGGCTGGGCGGAGGTCGTGGCCATCGCGCTCGTGATCGCGGCGAGCATGGGGGCGGTGCGGACGCAGGTGGGGCGGAAGAAGGATCCCGCCGTCGCCCTGCACGAGTGACGGGCGCCGTCACTGCTTGCCGGTGCCGACCGGGTCCACGTAGACCTTCTGGTCCGCGCCGTCGGAGACCGGGAGGTTGATGCCGACCTTGACCGTCGTGGAGTGGGTCTCGTTCGGCGGCGTGATGTCGAGGGAGGTGACGTCCACGCCGGAGCCGCCCGTGTTGTTCGGCGGGTAGTGGAGGGTGAAGCGGGTCGTTTCGCCGTTGCCCAGGACGACGGTCGGCGAGGCGAGTTCGCTGCGCTTGGCGCTGAGCGGACCCGAGGCGGCCTCGGACCGGAGGTCGACGCCCGGGAACCCCTTGAGCGAGCAGGCGTCACTGGTGTTCCTCATGCTGACCATGAGGGTGCCCTCGCCCATGCCGTGCGCGGTGTCGAACGCCAGGTTGGCCGTCTTGCACGGGCCGGTGTTTATCTGCCCGTTGCCGCTGCCCTCGGCGGAGCCCTTGGCGGCGGTCTTGGCGGCGGCCTTGGTGGTCGCGTCGCCGCCGGAGGAGGACGCGGCCGAGGACGACGAGTCGTCGTTCTTGCTCGCGGCGGAGTCGTCGTTGCCCTGGCAGGCGGTGAGCGAGAGGCCCGCGGCGAGGGCGACGGCGGCGAGGGTGAGCTTGCGAGCACGCATGGTTTTCATCCTTGACTCGTAGGTCTGTCGGTTGCGTCCGATGCAGGGTTACTGATCATCAGGACCCACCCCGCCCGCTGATCGTTCCGCCCGACCGCCGTCTCATACATGGCTGTTACATACGACGGATCAATCAGGAACAGAGAAGCGCGAACGCGCAGTCGCTTCTAGCCTCTTCGTCATGAACATCACCATTCATACGAGTTCCCTGCCGCACGACGACCCGGACGCCTCGCTCGCCTTCTACCGCGACGTCCTCGGCTTCGAGGTCCGCAGCGACGTCGGGCAGGGCAGGATGCGCTGGATCACGGTCGGCCCGGCGGGTCAGCCCGACACGTCGATCCTGCTGGCGCCGCCCGCCGCCGACCCGGGAGTCACCGAGGACGAGCGCCGCACCATCGCCGAGATGATGGCCAAGGGCACCTACGGCTGGATCCTGCTGGCCACCCCGGACCTCGACGCCACGTTCGAGAAGGTGCAGGCCGGTGACGCCGAGGTCGTCCAGGAGCCGGCCGAGCAGCCGTACGGCATCCGGGACTGCGCCGTCCGCGACCCCGCGGGCAACCTGGTCCGCATCCAGGAACTGCGCTGAGGGCCGCGCCATGTGCCGGCCCGAGTGGCGACGCGCGCGCGTCGAGGCGCAGCACCTGACCGATCTCGCGCGGCTGCGCCGCGTCCGCGACCGCATCGACCGGGAGTACGCGCAGCCGCTGAACGTGGAGGCGCTCGCTCGCGAGGCGCACATGTCCGCCGGGCACCTCAGCCGGCAGTTCCGGGCCGCGTACGGGGAGTCGCCGTACTCGTACCTGATGACGCGTCGCATCGAGCGCGCGACGGCGCTGCTGAGGCGTGGCGACCTCAGCGTCACCGACGTCTGTTGGGCGGTCGGCTGCGCTTCGTTGGGCACGTTCACCACCCGCTTCACGGAACTGGTCGGCATGCCGCCCGGGGCGTTCCGGCGGCTCGCGGCGGAGGCGGCTGACGCGGCGGCCGACCCCGCCGATGACCCGCGTACGGGCGGTGACGCGGGGCCCGCTGTCGTGGTGGAGGGGATGCCGGCGTGCGTCGCGAAGCAGGTGACAAGACCGGTCAGGAATCGAGAAGCCCCGCCCCCCGGGCCGCCCATAGCGTGAGAGACATGACATCAACCACCGCAGTCACCACGTTCCTCGAAACCGTCACCCTCGAGGTGTCCGACCCCGAGGCCGCCCGCGCCTTCTACGCCGCCTTCGGGGTGGCCGACCACATCCGTCTGCGGGCGGCCGAGGCGCCCACCACCGGATTCCGCGGGTTCACCCTGGCGCTCACGGTGTCCAACCCCGCCACCGTCGACGGCTTCTTCGGCGTCGCCGTGGACGCCGGAGCGACGGTGCTGAAGACCGCCACGAAGTCGATGTGGGGCTACGGCGGCGTCGTCCGGGCGCCGGACGGGACGATCTGGCAGATCGTGACCTCGGCGAAGAAGGACAGCGGCCCGGCCACGGGTGAGGTCGACGAGCTCGTCCTGCTGATCGGCGTCGAGGACGTGAAGGCCACCAAGCAGTTCTACGTCGACCGGGGCCTGACCGTGGCCAAGAGCTTCGGCGGCAAGTACGCGGAGTTCGCCTCCGGCGGGACCGGGGCAGGCACCGTGAAGCTGGCGCTCTACAAGCGCCGTGCCCTGGCCAAGCTCCTCGGCGTCGCCGCCGAAGGAAGCGGCTCGCATTGCATCGTCCTCGGCAGCACGGACGGCGCCTTCACCGACCCGGACGGATTCGCCTGGGAGGCCGCCGAGTAGTGGAGCCGGCTCACGGACCGGCTCACGGACCGGCTCACGGACCGGCTCACGAATCGGACCAACTTCCATGCAAGCACGCTTGCTTGTTTCTTGGCCCCCTGCCATGCTCCAGACACGCCGCACACCGCCGTGCCCGGAGGGGAGCGCACCGTGTCCGAACCGTCCGCCGTGTTCGAGGACTTGCGGGACGAGAGCGAGGAACTCGACCGGCTCGTAGGGGAGTTGAGTGCGGCACAGTGGGCCGCCCCGACCCCCGCGCCCCGCTGGACCGTCGCCCACCAGATCGCCCATCTCGCCTGGACCGACCGCGCCGCCCTGCTCGCCATGAGCGACGCCGACGCCTTCGCGGGCGAGGTGGAGAAGGCGATCGCCGCGCCGGAGTCGTTCGTCGACGAAGGGGCCGAGGAGGGCGCCCGTCAGGACCCGGCCGCGCTGCTCGCGGGCTGGCGGGAGGGGCGCGAGCGGTTGCAGAAGGTGCTGCGGGCCGCCGCGGCCGACAAGACCCGGTTCCCCTGGTACGGCCCGCCGATGTCCGCCGCCTCCATGGCGACCGGTCGGCTGATGGAGACGTGGGCGCACGGCCAGGACGTGGCCGACGCCCTGAGGGTCGTACGGGCTCCCAGCGATCGCCTCCGGCACGTCGCCCGGATCGGCGTGCGCGCCCGGAAGTTCGCGTTCGACGTGCACGGGGTCACCGCGCCCGACGACGAGTTTCGTGTCGAACTCGTGGCATCTAGCGGCGAGTTGTGGACGTACGGGCCCGAGGGCGCCGTGCAGCGGGTGACCGGATCCGCCGTCGACTTCTGCCTCCTCGTCACCCAGCGCGCCCACCGCGCCGACCTCGACGTGCGCGCCGAGGGCCCCGACGCCGACCGCTGGCTCGACATCGCACAGGCCTTCGCCGGGCCACCGGGGAAGGGGCGCGCGCCGAAGGGGGCCCGATGAGCAGGCCTCCGCTGCGGATCGGCAACGCCTCCGGGTTCTACGGCGACCGTTTCGACGCCATGAAGGAGATGCTGACCGGCGGCCAACTCGACGTCCTCACCGGCGACTACCTCGCCGAGCTGACCATGCTGATCCTCGGCCGCGACCGCCTGAAGAACGCGGACCGCGGCTACGCCCACACGTTCCTGCGGCAGTTGGAGGACTGCCTCGGCCTCGCGGTCGAGCGCGGCGTACGCCTCGTGGCCAACGCGGGCGGCCTCAACCCGGCGGGACTCGCCGATGCCGTACGGGAGTTGGGGGCCCGCCTCGGCGTTCCCGTACGCGTCGCCCACGTCGAGGGTGACGACCTGCTCGGCACCGGTCGGTTCCCGGGCGCCCTCACCGCCAACGCCTACCTCGGCGGCGCGGGCATCGCCGCGTGTCTCGACGCGGGCGCCGGCATCGTGGTCACGGGCCGTGTCACCGATGCCGCGCTGGTGACCGGGCCCGCGGCCTGGCACTTCGGGTGGCCGGACGATGCGTACGACCGGCTCGCGGGGGCCGTCGTCGCGGGGCACGTCCTCGAATGCGGGACGCAGGCGACCGGCGGGAACTACTCCCGGTTCGCCGACCGCGCCCACCGGTTGGGCCGCCCCGGCTTCCCCCTCGCCGAGATCCACGAGGACGGCTCCGCGGTCATCACCAAGCACCCCGGGACCGGCGGCTTCGTCGAACTCGGCACCGTCACCGAGCAACTCCTGTACGAGACCGGGGGCGCCCGGTACGCCGGACCCGACGTCACCGCCCGCCTCGACACCGTCCGCCTCACGCCGGACGGGCCCGACCGCGTCCGCATCCACGGCGTACGCGGCGAGGCCCCGCCGCCCACCCTCAAGGTGGGACTCAACCGGCTCGGCGGGTTCCGCAACGAGGTCGTCTTCGTGCTCACCGGCTTGGACATCGAGGCGAAGGCGGCGCTCGTGCGGGGGCAGATGGAGGACGCGCTGCGGGGTGCCAAGTCGGCCCCCGCGCACATCCGTTGGGAACTCTCCCGCACCGACCGCCCCGACGCCGACACCGAGGAGACCGCGAGCGCGCTGCTCCGCCTCGTCGTGCACGACCACGACCAGGAGGCCGTCGGACGGGCACTGAGTGGCGCCGCGGTGGAGCTGGCGCTCGGCTCCTACCCCGGCTTCCACGTCACGGCCCCGCCGGGCAAGGGCTCCCCGTACGGGGTGTTCGAGGCGGCGTACGTGGAGCGGGAGACGGTGCCGCACGTCGCGGTGCTGCCGGACGGGGAACGCCGACCGGTCCCCGTACCTGTACGAGAGACGCGCCCGCTCGCCCCCGTCGCCGACCCCGCCCTTCCGGATCCCCTGCCTCCCGGGCCGACGCGCCGCGCTCCCCTCGGCCTCGTCGCGGGCGCGCGCAGTGGGGACAAGGGCGGCGATGCGAATGTGGGGGTGTGGGTGGAGAGCGAGGCGGCGTGGCGGTGGCTGGTCCACACCCTGACGGTGGACCGCTTCTGCGAGCTCCTGCCGGAGACTGTCCGTTCTCTCCCGCGGGACCAATCTCACGTGGCGCCAATTCAAGCGCAAGTGGGGCCAAATCAAGCCCCTGCGGCGATTGAGCAGCGGGGTCCGGGGCGGAGCCCCGAGGCCGTAACCCGCCACCCGCTCCCCAACCTCCG
>NZ_JBEOVM010000185.1:0-7394 GCF_040295505.1 Streptomyces sp. NPDC002790
CTTCCTTTGTACTCACCCTCGCGGGCTTTCCTCCGGGCGCTTCCCTTCGGTCTTTCTGTTCTTGCGTTTCCAACTCTACCAGATCCGTATTCCGTTCCGTTTCCGGTTCGGATTTCAATTCCGGTGGCCGTTGGAGGCCTTTGCCTTTCGGCGGTGCCGACTTTATCAGAAGTTTTGGGCCAGACTGGCCGGCTCAGGGTTTCCGATTAATCGGGAGGGGCTTCTCGAAGAATTGAATTTCGTGAAGCGCGCTAGATACTAGCCGTTGCAATCGAACCTGTCGAGTTCGGGGCAACTGTTCGAATCTACCTCCCCGGTCTGTCCGTGTCAACGGTCTTTCCGGGGCGAAGAGGAGACTAGCAGGTCAGCGGGGTTGTTCGCACATCAGGCGGCCGTGGGCAACAGGGCACTGCGCTCATCCGTGGCGACATCGCCCGTTTCTCCCGTACGAACCGCTCGGCCGCCGAGTACATAGACGTACGTCAGGAAGGCCAGCTCTGCTGTGATGCCGATACCGATGCGGGCCCAGGTCGGGAGGCCGGACGGGGTGACGAAACCTTCGATGGCCCCGGAGATGAACAGGACCAGGGCCAGCCCGATGGCCATGCCGAGGGCCGCGCGGGCCTCTTCGGCCAGGGCCGTCCTGCGCGTGCGGGGGCCCGGATCGATCACGGTCCACCCGAGGCGGAGTCCGGCCCCGGCCGCTACGAATACCGCGGTCAGTTCGAGCAGGCCGTGCGGGAGGATCAGGCCCAGGAAGGTGTCGAGGCGTCCGACGGAGGCCATCAGGCCGATGCCCATACCTACGTTGAGCATGTTCTGGAAGAGGATCCACAGGACCGGCAGGCCCAGGAAGACGCCCAGAACCAGGCACATGGCGGCGGCCTGAGCGTTGTTCGTCCAGACCTGGGCGGCGAACGAGGCGGCCGGGTGGCTCGAGTAGTACGTCTCGTACTGGCCGCCGAGGCGGGTCATCTCGCGGAGCTCGGAAGGCGCCGCGATGGAGGCCTGGACTTCGGGGTGGGTGGCGATCCACCAGCCGATGAGGGCGGCTGTCGCGGTCGAGAGCAGTGCGGTGGGGACCCACCAGTGGCGCGCCCTGTAGACCGCTGCCGGGAAACCGCGGGTCAAGAAGCGCGTCACGTCGCGCCATGAAGCGCGGCGGGTGCCCGTCACGGCACTACGCGCGCGTGCCACGAGTTGGGTGAGACGGCCGATCACCCGGGGGTCAGGTGCGCTCGACTGGATGAGCGAGAGGTGGGTGGCAGTGCGCTGGTACAAGGTCACCAGTTCGTCCGCCTCTGTGCCGGTGAGTCGGCGTCGGCGGCGCAGCAGAGCGTCCAGTCGGTCCCACTCGGCCCGGTGGGCGGACACGAAGACGTCGAGGTCCA
Organism: Streptomyces sp. NPDC002790; assembly: GCF_040295505.1. Lineage (NCBI taxonomy): Bacteria > Bacillati > Actinomycetota > Actinomycetes > Kitasatosporales > Streptomycetaceae > Streptomyces > Streptomyces sp. NPDC002790. The sequence continues at coordinate 1,392 of NZ_JBEOVM010000185.1, forward strand.
TCCGGTCTGCTGCTCCTCGCTTTCCGGCACCTGTTCGGCGCGATGGTCCTTCAGCTTGGCAGACTGGCGGTTCCTGGGGCAGCTCGTTGAAGGGTGGGTGGCCGGCGTGAGTGAGCTGGTGACGGGTGAGGCGGTGGCGCTTGAGCTGCGACCCGCGAAGTTGCCGAGTCGGGCGCTTGCCGTGCTCATCGACCTGGCGGTGGCGTTCGCCGTCTATATCGCGGTGACCATGGCGTTCGCGGCTGCGACCGGCTCGCTCGACGACGCCGCGGCCGCGGCCGTCGCGGTGGCGACGTTTCTGTTGGTGCTGGTCGGGATCCCGATCGCCGTGGAGACGTTGAGCCATGGACGGTCGCTGGGGAAGCTCGCGTGCGGGCTGCGCGTCGTGCGGGACGACGGCGGGCCGATCCGGTTCCGGCACGCCTTGGTGCGGGGAGCCGTCGGGGTCGTGGAGATCCTCATGACCTTCGGGGTCGTGGCCTGCGTCGCTTCACTCGTGTCCGCGCGGGGCCGACGAGTCGGGGACGTTTTCGCCGGGACCCTTGTCGTACGGGAAAGGGTGCCGACCGGGCAGTTGGCGTTTGTGCCGCCTCCTCCGCCGTGGCTGGTGGGAAGGTTCGCCGAGCTGGATCTGTCGGCCGTGCCGGAGGGGCTGTGGCTCGCGGTGCGGCAGTACCTGACGCGGATGGGGCAGTTGGATCCGCAGGTGGGGTGGGGGATGGCCGAGCGGCTCGCGGGCGAGCTTGCCGCGCTCACGGGGGCGCCGGTGCCGAGTGACATGCCGCCTGCCGCGTTTCTGGCGGCCGTGACGCACGAGCGGCAGTCGCGGGAGGCTCAGCGCGCACTCGGAGCGAACGCCGCGGGTGGGCAGCAGGCTTCGCCCGTGACCGGTGCGGGTCTCGGGCGGTACGGCGGGTACGCGGAGGCCGCCGGGCCCGTGCCGCCCGTCACCACTTTCGCCCCTCCCGTTCCCCCGGCCCCTGCGCCCGGCCCCGTCGTCTCGCCCGCACAGGTCACGAGCCCCCGCCCGAGCGACAACGCCCCGGCAGGGCCCGGGAGTTCGGACGGGCCGGCCACCGGGTTCGTGCCGCCGGCCTGAGCGGGCGGAGTCAGCGGAACGCCGACGGCGGGGTCTCGAGGTCCTCCAGCTCGATGCCGGGGGCCGCGAGGACCACGTCGCCGCTGATGTGGACCGCCTGCTGCTCGCCCGTGTCCAGGGCTGTGACCTGGTATTCGTCCACGGTCAGCGGTCCGTTGTCAGTGGCGTGTGCTTCGCTGTTCAGCAGGGTCCAGGACTGGTCCACCGTGAGGGGTGCGAGGACGGGATCCGTCAGGGCGACGAGGCGGACGCGGGTCGGCGGGGAAGCGGGGGTGAGGGCGAGCAGTCGTGCGGTGGCGATGAGGAACGCGGGGGATGTTCCCGTGAACGCGTGCGCGGGGGCGTTTCCTTCAGTGGCGTGAGTGCCGGTGGGGTCGGTGCGGACCCAGGTGACGCCGTCGATTGCGGCGCCTCTCACCTGCCAGCTCGCGGCATTCAGTTCGAGGCGTATGGGGCGGCCGAGTTCGTCGAGGGCGAGGTCGATCGAGCCGGCGTGGTCGCCGGAGGGGGTGGTCCGTTGCGCTACATAGCGCCAGCCGGAAGGGCCGGGCGCGCACTGGAAGTGTTCTTCGCCGAGGGGGGTGTGATCGTGCAGATCGTGGAGCGAATAACGGCCGCGGGGCATGGCGTTCGTGGGGTCCTCTGTCTGGCCTGGTGACGGCCGCCTTCAGGTGCGGAGCCGGCGGTCGTCGAAGGACGTGTCCACCGTAGCCAGCGGTGTGTGCGGACACGGGACAGGCCCCCGACACGGGGGTGCGGGGGCCTGTCCTGCGAAGCGGTCGGCCGGCGGGCGGCTGGTGGCTCAGTAGCGGTAGTGGTCCGGCTTGTACGGGCCCTCTACCTCGACGCCGATGTACGAGGCCTGCTCCGGGCGGAGCGTCGTCAGCTTCACGCCGAGCGCGTCCAGGTGGAGGCGGGCGACCTTCTCGTCCAGGTGCTTGGGCAGCACGTACACGTCGGTCGGGTACTCGGTCTGCTTGGTGAAGAGCTCGATCTGGGCCAGCGTCTGGTCCGCGAACGAGTTGGACATCACGAAGGACGGGTGGCCCGTCGCGTTGCCCAGGTTCAGCAGGCGGCCCTCGGAGAGCACGATGAGGACCTTGCCGTCGGGGAACGTCCAGGTGTGGACCTGCGGCTTGACCTCGTCCTTGACGATGCCGTCGATCTTCGCCAGGCCGGCCATGTCGATCTCGTTGTCGAAGTGGCCGATGTTCCCGACGATCGCCTGGTGCTTCATCTTGGCCATGTCCGAGGCCATGATGATGTCCTTGTTGCCGGTCGTCGTGACGAAGATGTCGACCTTGTCGACGACCTCGTCGAGCGTCGCGACCTGGAAGCCGTCCATCGCCGCCTGCAGCGCGCAGATCGGGTCGACCTCGGTGACGATCACGCGGGCGCCCTGGCCGCGCAGCGACTCAGCGCAGCCCTTGCCCACGTCGCCGTAGCCGCAGATGAGGGCGGTCTTGCCACCGATGAGGACGTCCGTGGCGCGGTTGATGCCGTCGACGAGCGAGTGGCGGCAGCCGTACTTGTTGTCGAACTTCGACTTGGTCACGGCGTCGTTCACGTTGATCGCCGGGAACAGGAGGACTCCGTCGCGCTGCATCTCGTACAGACGGTGGACGCCGGTCGTGGTCTCCTCCGTGACACCGCGGATCTCGGAGGAGAGCTGGGTCCACTTCTGCGAACCGTTCGAGATCGTGCGGTTCAGGAGCTGGAGGATGACGCGGTGCTCGTCGGACTCGGCGGTGTCGACCGAGGGGACCTTGCCGTCCTTCTCGTACTCGACGCCCTTGTGGACGAGGAGGGTGGCGTCACCACCGTCGTCGAGGATCATGTTCGGCCCGCCGGTGGGGGTGTTCGGCCAGGTCAGAGCCTGCTCCGTGCACCACCAGTACTCCTCGAGCGTCTCGCCCTTCCAGGCGAAGACCGGGATGCCCTGGGGGGCATCCGGCGTGCCGTTCGGGCCGACGGCGATGGCCGCGGCGGCGTGGTCCTGCGTGGAGAAGATGTTGCAGGAGGCCCAGCGGACGTCGGCGCCGAGCGCGACGAGGGTCTCGATGAGGACGGCCGTCTGGACCGTCATGTGCAGGGAGCCGGTGACGCGGGCGCCCGCCAGGGGCTGCGCGGCGGCGTACTCCTTGCGGATCGACATGAGGCCGGGCATCTCGTGCTCGGCGAGGGTGATCTCCTTGCGGCCGAAGGCGGCGAGGGAGAGGTCGGCGACCTTGAAGTCCTGGTCCTGTCGGTTGGCGACAGAAGTCATAAGTGAGCTGCTCCTCGGTGCTGTTGCAGTCGGTCGAGGTGGGCTGACGGCGCCTGCCCACGGTACGGGCGATGCGCGTAGGGCTGACCTGCGGCGTCCTGGGACACAGGTGTCCCCTGGCGTTCGCAGCGCAGTTCGTCGGAGGCCCTCTCTCCCTCGGGGTCGACCCGGCGTACGGGCCGCCCGACCGCCATCAGCAGCGACGTCTGGCTCGGTACAAAGCTACACCGATCGGCCCAGCCGAACCCACCCCGCCTCTCGATCCGGTCGCGCGAGTTCCGGACCGGGCCTCCTCGGCGGGAGGTACCGGGCAGAAATCGGGATACGTGACCACGGGCCGGCGGATCCGGGACCTTCGGGCTGTCGACCCTGTGCGCATGTGTTGCACCATGCTGGGAGAGACGCAAAGATCTGTGCGCTCTTGCACGGAACGCTTGAAGGAGAGCCACGTGACCAGTCCGGCCGACCCCCACGCGGGCGGAGGGGCCGTCGAGCAGCAGAAGAAGTTGAAGCTGCTCGCGGTGACCGCATGTCCGACCGGCATCGCGCACACCTATATGGCGGCGGAGAAGCTGCAGCAGGCAGCCGACGCCGCGGGCATCGACATGAAGGTGGAGACGCAAGGGTCCATCGGGGCCGAGAACGTCCTCACTGACAACGATGTCAGAGGCGCCGACGGCATCATCATCGCCGCCGACAAGGACGTTGACCGCGCCCGGTTCGCCGGTAAGCGGGTGCTGTCGGTCGGCGTGTCGGAGGGCATCAGCCACCCCGAGCAGCTGATCGAGCGGGTCCAGAGCGCGCCCGTGGCCGGCTCCGAGGGCGGTGCGGCGCAGGAGGCCGCGGCGTCCGGCGGCAAGGCGCGCAGTGCGGCGTACAAGGCGTTGATGAACGGCGTCAGTTTCATGATCCCGTTCGTCGTCGTCGGCGGTCTGCTGATCGCCGTATCCCTGGCGATCGGCGGTCACGCGACGCCGGACGGCATCCAGATCCCCAAGGACACGTTCTGGTTCAACGTCAACGCGCTCGGCACACTCGGCTTCAAGCTGATGCTGCCGATCTTCTCCGGCTATATCGCCTACGCGCTCGGTGACCGGCCCGCGCTGGTGCCGGGCATGATCGGTGGCTTCCTCGCCGCGGACGCCAGCATCTACGGTTCCGACGCCAATGCCGGTTTCCTCGGCGCCATCGTGACCGGCTTCCTCGCGGGCTACCTCGTGATCGCGATCCGGAAGATCAAGGTCCCGAAGGCCATCCAGCCGATCATGCCGATCATCGTGGTCCCGATCGCGTCCACTCTGGCCGTCGGCCTCGCCTTCATCTACATCCTCGGCGGGCCGATCTCCTGGGTGTTCACGCATCTCACCGACTTCCTCGGCGGGATGACCGGGTCGAGCGCGGTACTGCTCGGCGCGCTCATCGGCCTGATGATCGCGTTCGACATGGGCGGGCCGGTCAACAAGACCGCGTTCCTGTTCGCCGTCGGTCTGATCGGGACGAACAACGCCGTCATGGGTATGGCCGCCGCGGCCATCCCGGTCATGCCGCTCGGCCAGGGCCTGGCCACGATGATCCGCCGCAAGCTCTACACGGACGCGGAACGCGAAGCGGGTATCGCAGCGTTGTTCATGGGCTGTTTCGGCATCTCGGAGGGAGCCATCCCGTTCGCGGCGGCGCGTCCGGCGCAGGTCATCCCGGCGAACATGCTGGGTGGCGCGGTCGCCGGTGCGATCGCCGGTCTCTCCGGGGTCGAGGACTCCGTGCCGCACGGTGGTCCGATCGTCGCGGTGTTCGGAGCGATCAGCGGCCTCGCCATGTTCTTCGTCGCGATGGTCGCGGGCACGGTGGTCACCGCCGTGACGACGAACGCGCTCGTCGGCGCGAGCAACCGCCGTGCCGCCGCCAAGCAGGCCGCGACAGTCTCCGTCGCGTCCGGTGAGGGCGCCACGGACGGTGCCGCTCCCGCCGGCACTCCCCATGTCTACGCCACGGCGACCGTCGCCTCCGGGTCCGCGAACGCCTCGCCACAGGCGGCCGACGAGGCGCACGCCGCAGGGGCGAGTACGGCCGCCGATCAGCAGCCCGAGGTCCTCTCCGGCTACCTCACCGGCCGGACCGTCAAGGTGCGGTTGGGCGCGCAGGACAAGGAAGCGGCCATCCGCGAGATGGCGGGCCTCGCCGCCGGTACCGGCAAGGTCGCCGACCTGGAGGAGCTCGTGCAGACCGCGTTGCGGCGCGAGGAGCAGGGCACGACCGGGCTCGGCGAGGAGATCGCCATCCCGCACGCCAAGACGGACGCGGTGACCGCCCCGGTCGTCTGCTTCGCACGGTCCGACGAGGGCATCGAGTGGGGTTCGCTCGACGGCACCAAGGCCAGGCTCGTCTTTATGATCTCGGTGCCTGAGGCCGCCGCGGGCGACGAGCACCTGCGCATTCTGGCGCTGCTGTCGCGCAAGCTGATGGACACGGACTTCCGGGCGCGGCTGCAGGCGGCTCCGGACGAGGCGGAGATCCTGCGGGTGCTGGCGGAGGTTCAGTAGCCCGGATCGACCGATACGTGGTTGGGGCGGCCGGCGAGTACGTACTCGCCGGCCGCCCCATCCACGTAGTAGAGGAAGCGCTGTATGTGGTTGGGGCC
>NZ_JBEOVM010000186.1:0-7317 GCF_040295505.1 Streptomyces sp. NPDC002790
TTGAAAGATCAAGCCCCACCGGCGATTGGTATTTCCAGCCCCGCCGGCGATTGAGGCGCGGGTTCCGGGGCGGAGCCCCGAGGCGTTCACCACGAGTGGCCGCACGCTTTGGTGCGATTTAACGTAGGCGCATGATCGAGCTCTCGGGGCTGACCAAGCGCTACGGCGAGAAGACGGCCGTGGACGACCTCACCTTCTCCGTCCGGCCAGGAATCGTCACCGGATTCCTCGGCCCCAACGGCGCGGGCAAGTCCACGACGATGCGGATGATGCTCGGCCTCGACAATCCGACGGCGGGCGACGTCCGGATCGACGGCAAACACTACGCCCAGCTGAAGGACCCACTGCGCTACATCGGCGCGCTGCTGGACGCGAAGGCGATGCACGGCGGCCGCAACGCCTACAACCACCTCCTGTGCCTGGCGCAGTCCAACGGCATCCCCAAGAGCCGCGTACACGAGGTGCTCGACACGGTCGGCCTCACGGCGGTGGCCCGTAAGAAGGCGAAGGGCTTCTCGCTCGGCATGGGGCAGCGGCTCGGCATCGCCGGAGCGCTGCTCGGCGACCCGAAGATCCTGATGTTCGACGAGCCGGTCAACGGGCTCGACCCCGAGGGCATCCACTGGATCCGCAACCTGATGAAATCCCTCGCGAACGCCGGCCGTACCGTCTTCGTCTCCTCCCACCTGATGAGCGAAATGGCGCTCACCGCCGACCACTTGGTCGTCATCGGCCAGGGCCGCCTGCTCGCCGACACATCGATGGCGGACTTCATCCGGGACAACTCGCGCTCGTACGTCCGGCTGCGCTCACCGCAGCGCGAACTGCTGCTCGACGTGCTGCACCGGGCCGGCATCACGGTCGTGGAGTCCGGCGGCGCCCTTGAGGTGGACGGCCACCCCGCCGAGGAGCTCGGCGAGCTCGCGGCGCGCAACCAGCTCGTCCTGCACGAACTGAGCCCGCAGCAGGCATCCCTGGAAGAGGCGTTCATGCAGCTGACGGCGGAGTCGGTGGAGTACCACGCGCACACGGACGCTCCGCAGCAGCAGAACCCGCAAGACCCGCTGACGCCACCGAACCCGCAGGGTCCACAGAATCCGCAGCAGTCGGGCTGGGGTTCGAGCTGGGACCGGGCGAACCGAGAGAAGGGCGCCTGAGATGGCCGCGGCCCAGGTCCTCCGCTCCGAGTGGACCAAGATCAAATCGGTGAACTCGACGGCCTTCACACTCGGCCTCGCGGTGCTCGTATCCGTCGGCCTCGGCATGCTGATCAGCGCGCTGACCGGCAACGAGTTCGACAAGATGTCGACCGGCGACAAGCTGACCTTCGACCCGACCTTCATCTCCTTCTCCGGCCTCACCCTCGGCCAGCTCGCGATGCTGGTCTTCGGGGTCCTCGTGGTCGCGAGCGAGTACAGCACGGGCATGATCCGCACCTCGCTCGCGGCGGTCCCGCAGCGGGGCACGTTCCTCTTCTCCAAGATCCTGGTCGCCGCGCTGCTCGCGCTCGTCGTCGCGCTGATCATCAGCTTCGCGTCGTTCTTCCTCGGCCAGCTGATGCTCGGCGACCACGGCACGGACCTGGGCGCCCCGAACGTGCTGCGCGCGGTGTTCGGCGCCGCCGTCTACATGACGCTGCTGACGATGTTCTCCATGGGCGTCGCGGCGATGCTCCGCTCCCCCATGCTCTCGCTCGGCATCCTGATGCCGTTCTTCTTCCTGGTCTCGCCGATCCTCGGCAGCGTCTCGGCCACGAAGAAGGTCGCCCAGTACTTCCCCGACCAGGCGGGCCTGAAGGTCATGCAGGTGGTGGACGCACCGAGCGACGACGCGCCGTACGGGCCGGGAGGCGGGCTCCTGATCCTGCTGGTGTGGGTGGCGGTGGCCCTGATCGTCGGCTACGTCCTGCTGAAGAAGCGGGACGCGTAGTCCCCTCCGGCCCCGCCCGACGCTTTGCTCACTCTTGGCCGGAACCGTCAGCTCGCATATAGGCTCCTAACCCTTACGGGGGGCGTCTGCCCCGTCCTGAAACTCTCAGAACCTTCCGATGGGTGCGGAGAATGATCGAGGCAGTCGGCCTGACGAAGCGCTACGGCGCGAAGACAGCCGTGCACAACCTTTCCTTCCAGGTGCGGCCGGGAACCGTGACCGGGTTCCTCGGGCCGAACGGCTCGGGCAAGTCCACCACGATGCGCATGATCCTCGGCCTCGACCAGCCGACCGCGGGCCGGGTGACCATCGCCGGCCACCCGTACAACAAGCTCCCGAACGCGCCGCGGCAGGTCGGCGCGCTGCTCGACGCGAAGGCCGTGCACGGGGGCAGGACCGCCCGCAGCCATCTGCTGAGCCTGGCCCAGCTCTCCGGCATCCCGGCCCGCCGCGTCGACGAGGTGCTCGGCGTCGTCGGGCTGCAGGATGTCGCGAAGCGGCGTTCCAAGGGGTTCTCGCTCGGCATGGGGCAGCGGCTCGGCATCGCCGCCGCGCTCCTCGGCGACCCACAGGTGCTGCTCTTCGACGAGCCGGTCAACGGGCTCGACCCCGAGGGCATCCTCTGGGTCAGGAACCTGATGAAGCAGCTTGCCTCCGAGGGGCGCACGGTCTTCGTCTCCTCGCACCTGATGAGCGAGATGGCGCTCACCGCCGAGCACCTGATCGTGATCGGGCGCGGGCAGCTGCTCTCCGACATGAGCGTGCGGGACTTCATCGCGCACAACTCCGCCGGCTTCGCCCGGGTGCGCACCCCCGACAGCGAGCCGCAGCAGCGCGAGAAGCTGACGGCCGCGCTGACCGAGGCGGGCGGCCAGGTGCTGCCCGAGCAGGACGGCGGGCTGCGGGTCACGGGCCTGCCGCTGCCGCGCATCAGCGACCTGGCGCACGGCGCCGACGTACGGCTGTGGGAGCTGTCGCCGCACCAGGCCTCGCTGGAAGAGGCCTACATGCGGATGACGCAGGGCGCCGTCGACTTCCGCTCGACCGCCGACCAGCGCGCGGGTCTGCACGAGCCGCTGCCGCCCGGCGCTGTGCCGCCCGGTCAGATGCCGGTGCCCGGCCAGGGCCAGCCCGGATGGTACGCCCCACCACCGCCCCAGGCCCCGGTTCAGCCGCCCGCCCAACCGCCCGCCCAGGCGCCCGTAGCGGGCCAGAATCCGTACGCGGCCCCGATGCCGCAGCCGGGCACGCCCATGGCCCCGCCGAGCGCGCAGATGCCGCAGCCGAGCGCACCGATGCCCCCGCCGAGCGCCCCGGTGGCCCCGCCCGGCGCACCGATGCCGCCGCCCGCCGCCCCGCCGAACCCGGCCGGCACCGGGCCGAGCCCCGCCGCCCCGCCGATGGACAAGGAGACCCGGTGACCACGCCGAGCACGCCGTACCCGCCCCTCACCGCACCCGGCGCCTCGTACGCCTCGCCCATCCCGATCCGCAAGGCGCACCTCGGCGACGCGCTCGCCTCGGAGTGGACGAAGATCCGCTCCGTGCGCTCCACGATGTGGACGCTGGGCGTGATGATCGTGCTGATGGTCGGCCTCGGTCTCGGCTCGGCCGCCGTGGTCGCCGCCGACGACGGCTCGTCGCCGAGCAGCGAGCAGGTGCTCAGCCTCGGCTTCTTCGGCACGCTGCTCGGCACCATCTGCGTGATGACCCTCGGCGTCCTGACCATCGCCTCCGAGTACGGCACCGGCATGATCCGTACGACGATGACGGCCTGCTCCAGTCGGAGCCGGGTGCTCGCCGCCAAGGCCATCGTCTTCTTCCTGCTCGTCACGGTGCTGACCACCGTGTTCGCCGCGCTCGTCGGCGCCCTCCAGGTGGGCATCGTGGGCACGGACTCCCCGGAGGGCGGCACGTGGGCGAAGTCGACCGTCGGCGTCGGCCTGTTCGTCGCGCTGCTCGGCCTGCTCGGCCTCGCCGTCGGCACGCTCGTACGGCACTCGGCGGGCGCGATCACCATCATGGTCGGCATCGTCCTGCTGCCGCTCGTCATGGCGATCTTCATGTTCTCGGAGGCGCTCAAGGACCTGCAGCAGGCGCTGTTCGAGTACTCGGTCCCCAGCCAGCTCGCCGTGCTCTACGACAACTCGATGACCGCGGGCTCGGGCCCGACCGGCTGGCAACCCCTGTGGATCATGGCGGCGATCACCGCGGTGGCGCTCGGCGGCGCGTTCCTGTCGCTCAACAGCCGCGACGTATAAGGGTCCTGGGGCCCGGCGGCCCTCAGTACCTCGGCGCGTTCCTGGACCGCTGCACCTTCGTGGTGCGGCGGTCCTTCGCGTTCCAGCACGCCTTGTGCCAGTGCCGCCTGCTCTCTACTCCCCCGAACTCGGGCCAGGCGACGACATGGGCGACCCCGGAGGGGATCTGCTGGTCGCAGCCCGGGCAGCGGTACGTCTTTCCGGCCGCGCTCGCGCCCGCCACATGGCGCACGCTCCACTCCTCGCCCTGCCAGCTCTCCGTGGACTGGAACCCGCCGTAGCGCCTCGCTTCGTCCCCACTGCCGGTGGACTCGCTGCTGCTGGACGATCCGCCTGCCTTCGGGCGGTTGCGGCGCGGAGACACGTCTCACCTCGGGATGTCTGAACGGTGCGGGAGGGCGTATCAAGCGTACGCCGAAGGCCGCGGGGCTCCGGGCGACACGGTCTGCCGACGCCCGCCGGGAATTGCCGGAAAATCCGCCAATCCTCTTGCCAGGCCGTGTCTTTGGCACTTGCCACCCGTTATTGCCTGTAGGGGGAGTGCCCGCGTCGGCGCCAAGAAAGGCAGGAGTGCGATGCGTGTAGGGACTTTTGTACTGGCGGCCCAGTTTCCGGGTCAGGGGCAGGGCGAGGCGCTGCACCGCGCGGTGCGGTCCGCCGAGGTCGCCGAGGAGGCGGGTCTCGACTCGGTGTGGCTGGCGGAGCACCACTTCGTGCCGTACGGGACCTGTCCATCGGCCGTCACGCTCGCCGCGCTGCTGCTCGGCCGCACGAACACGCTGCGGGTCGGTACGGCGGTCAGCGTGCTGCCGACCGCGCACCCGGTCGCCCTCGGCGAGCAGGCGGCACTGCTGCACGTCACGTCCGGCGGCCGGTTCTCGCTCGGCGTCGGCAGGGGCGGGCCCTGGGTGGACCTGGAGGTCTTCGGGGCGGGCGTCGAGGCGTACGAGAAGGGGTTCCCGGAATCCCTCGACCTGCTCCTCAAGTGGCTGAGGGACGAGCACGTGGCAGGCGCCGGGGGACGCTTCGCCTTCCGTGAGGTCCCGGTCGTGCCGCGCCCGACGGTGGCGATCGGCGGCGCGGCCCAGGAAGGGCCGGAAGTGATCGTTGCCTGTACGTCACCGAAGAGCGTGCGGCTCGCCGCCGAGCGGGGTCTGCCGATGCTGCTCGGCATGCACATCGGGGACGAGGAGAAGGCCGAGATGGTCGGCCAGTGGCGGCGCCACGCGCGCGAGGCCGGGCATGCGGTCGAGGAGATCTACGCGGCGGAGCACGTGTCCGCCGGTGTCGCCCAGATCGGTGACAGCGAGTCGGAGGCCGCGGAGACACTCCTGAAGGCGATGCCGGGTTGGCTGAAGCAGGGGCTTGACGCCCATGTGACGGTCGACGGCAGGGCGCGGGCGATGCGCGACCCGCATGCGTACACGGAGCTGCTGTGCTCCCTGCACCCGGTCGGCACCCCGCAGTTGTGCGCGGACCGGCTCGCGGCCGCATCGGAGCGGACGGGGATCTCCCGGTTCGCGCTGCTCGTCGAGGGCTCCGGGGATCTCACGGCGACGGAGGAGAATGTGCGGCGGCTGGGAGCCGAGGTACTGCCGCAGCTCGACTGAGGCTGTGGCGCGGCACCTCGGCGCCCGCCGGCCCGTACAGATGCACCTCCCGCGTACGGGCCGACAGGCAACGGCTGTTACGCCCTCAACGCTCAGCAGTCACGCAGTTCCGGTGACTGGTTGAGCAGCTGGTTGCGAGCCGAGGTGAAGCGGGCGAGCGTCTCGTCCACCGACGGGTCCTGCGGGAACACCGCGACCCGGTGGCAGTTCTGGAACGCGAGGCGGACACCGAAGTGCCGCTGCAACGCGCCGCGTATCGCGTCACTCGCGAGCGCACGCAGAAGCTGTCCGCGCGCCTGCTCGTCCGGGGGCGGCGTCTGGTTGTCGGCGAACGCTCCGCCGTCGACCTTCAGCTGAGCCACCAGGGAGCTGATCATCTCCCATGCGTAAGGCAGGGAGGTCCGGACGCAGTCGACGAAGTCCTTCTCGTCAACCTCGCCTCGCTCGGCCTGATCCAACAGTGCCGGTGAGACGTCGAGCGACATGGGTTCTCCTCTCGCACCCCCGGGGAGCGGGGGCTGACGGACAGGGCAGAAGTCCTCGGCACGGGCACTCCGTGGAACACGCAGCGTGCACGCGTCGCGACCTCCTGTCTTCTACGGTAGGCAACGTGTCCGAACGGCAACAGGGCGTAGGGGTATTCGTTCGTACACAACCAGCCATTGGCGAACGCGTGCGTAACGCGTGTTCTAGGGCGAAGTGCGTTGGGCCGTGGGGTTCGAGTAGCGTTGCCGACCATGCGTCTCGTCATCGCCCGTTGCTCCGTGGATTACGCGGGCCGGCTCACCGCCCACCTCCCGTCGGCACCCCGCCTCATCCTCGTGAAGGCGGACGGCAGCGTCTCGATCCACGCGGACGACCGTGCCTACAAGCCCCTCAACTGGATGTCACCGCCGTGCACTCTGAAGGAGGGCACCGGAGACGACGAGGGCAAATGGACTGTCGTCAACAAGGCGGGCGAAAAGCTCATCATCACGATGGAGGAGATCCTCCACGACTCGTCGCACGAGCTCGGTGTGGACCCCGGCCTCATCAAGGACGGCGTGGAAGCGCACCTTCAGGAGCTGCTCGCCGATCGCATCGAGACGCTCGGCGAGGGCTACACGCTCATTCGCCGCGAGTACATGACGGCGATCGGCCCGGTCGACATCCTGTGCCGGGATGCCGACGGCGGGACCGTGGCCGTCGAGATCAAGCGTCGTGGCGAGATCGACGGGGTGGAGCAACTCACGCGCTACCTCGAGCTGTTGAACCGTGACCCGCATCTCGCGCCGGTGAAGGGTGTCTTCGCGGCGCAGGAGATCAAGCCGCAGGCGCGTGTGCTCGCGACGGACCGGGGGATCGGTTGCGCCGTGCTGGACTATGACGCGATGCGGGGTATCGAGGACGACAAGCTGCGGCTCTTCTGACCGGGCGCGCGAGGCGGCGTTGACGTCACGGGGCTCCGCCCCGGACCCCGCTGCTCAATCGCCGCAGGGGCTGAAAGATCGCCTCAATCGCCGGCGGGGCTTGATGAGC
>NZ_JBEOVM010000187.1:0-7185 GCF_040295505.1 Streptomyces sp. NPDC002790
CATACCGATTTGGCGCGCCCCAACCCTGGGCCGCCCCCCCCTCCGCCATGTGACGCCATCCGTGCTCGACGTCGCGGGGCTCCGCCCCGGCCCCCGCGCCTCAATCGCCGGCGGGGCTTGATGGGAAACGCCGGCGGGGCTTGATAAGCGGTTTACGGCTCGAACTTGTAGCCGAGGCCGCGCACCGTGACCAGGTATCTCGGCGCCCCGGGATCCGGCTCGATCTTGGCGCGGAGGCGCTTCACGTGGACGTCGAGCGTCTTGGTGTCGCCCACGTAGTCCGCACCCCACACCCGGTCGATGAGCTGCATACGGGTCAGCACACGCCCGGCGTTGCGCAGCAGCATCTCCAGGAGGTCGAACTCCTTGAGCGGCAGGTCGACCTTGCCGCCGCCCACCGTCACCACGTGACGGTCGACGTCCATGCGGACGGGCCCGGCTTCCAGGGCCTGCGGCGCGACCTCCTCCGGCTCCCCGTGGCGGCGCAGGACGGCCCGGATCCGGGCGACCAGCTCACGCGAGGAGAACGGCTTGGTGACGTAGTCGTCGGCTCCTATTTCCAGGCCGACGACCTTGTCGATCTCGCTGTCCTTGGCGGTCACCATGATGACCGGGACGTTGGAACGGCCGCGCAGCTGGCGGCAGACCTCGGTGCCGGGCAGGCCCGGCAGCATCAGGTCGAGCAGGACGAGGTCCGCGCCGTTGCGCTCGAACTCGTCGAGGCCGTCGGGCCCGGTGGCCGCGATGGCGACCTCGAAGCCCTCTTTGCGGAGCATGTAGGACAAGGCGTCGGAGAAGGACTCCTCGTCCTCTACGACAAGCACTCGGGTCACGGAAGGACCTCCGGGGCGGCAGGAGTGGCAGGAATGGATTCGTATGCGGTTGTGTCGTCGGGCCCGTGTGCGTCGTCTTCGTCGCGTACGTCTCCGGGGCCACTGGTGCGGGATGTCTTGGTCTGGGTCGAACGTGAGGCGCGGGTCGAGGCCGCCTCGGGCAGCCGCAGCGTGAAGGTGGAGCCCTGTCCCTCGGAGCTCCACACGCTCACCTCGCCGCCGTGCGAGGCCGCCACGTGCTTGACGATGGCGAGGCCGAGGCCCGTGCCGCCGGTCGCGCGCGAGCGGGCCGGGTCGACGCGGTAGAAGCGCTCGAAGACGCGCTCCTTGTCCTTCTCGGAGATGCCGATGCCCTGGTCGGTGACGGCTATCTCGATGCGGTCGCCGCCGCCCGCCGGGACGCGGCGGGCGGCTATCCCCACGCGCGTACGGGCCGGCGAGTAGTTGACGGCGTTCTCGACGAGGTTGCCGAGGGCGGCGGCGAGCTGCCCCCGGTTGCCCCAGACCCGCAGGTCGGCGGTGCCTCCGGCGGCCATCGTGATCTGCTTCGACGCGGCGGGCTGGCGGCAGCGGTCGATGGCCTCGGCGACGAGTTCGTCGACGCGCACCGGCTCGGAGTCCTCCAGCGGGTCGTCGTTCTGCACCCGCGACAGATCGATGAGCTCCTGTACGAGGCTGGTGAGCCGGGTCGCCTCGTTCTGCATGCGCCCGGCGAACCGCTCCACGGCCTCCGGGTCGTCGGCTGCGTCCATGACGGCCTCGGAGAGCAGCGAGAGCGCGCCCACGGGGGTCTTGAGCTCATGGCTCACGTTGGCGACGAAGTCGCGCCGTACGGCCTCGATGCGGCGGGCCTCGGTGAGGTCCTCGACGAGCAGCAGCACGAGCCGGGAGCCGAGCGGGGCGACGCGGGCGGACACCGCGAGGGCGTCGCCGCGGCCGGTCCCCCGTCGTGGCAGATCCAGCTCGACCTGGCGTATCTCCCCGTCCCGCCGGGTGTCGCGGGCCATCTGCAGCATCGGTTCGACCGCGAGCTTCCCGCCGCGTACGAGACCGAGGGCGTACGCCGCCGAGCTGGCCTTGACCACGCTGTCCGCCTCGTCGAGGACGACGGCGGAGGAGCGGAGCACGGAGAGCACGGTGTCGACGCCGGGCGGCAGGACCGGGTCCATGTGCAGGGAGGTGCGGGTGGGGCGTTTCTGGTCGCGCTCGCTCCAGCGAAACGCCAGCATGGCGATGACACCGGTGCACACTCCGGCGATCGCTGCCGCTGCGGCGACCGCCGCGTTCACGTCCATGTCTTCAGGTTATGCGGCACCGAGCACTCCTCCACAGCCATCCGAGTGGCAGCTCGAACACTCGTCGCCCAGAGTTCACCTTGGGTACGGGGTCGATTCACTTGTGGTGCCGGATTCGGACGCGTACAGGACGGATCGTGGGAGCGTGGGGCCGTCCGGGTTCCATACGTAGCCAGGTACAGAGAGGGAACGCCGCATGCGTGACGCGTACCACGAGGAACTTGACTCGATCGGCGAGGGCCTGGTCGAGATGGCCCGTCTTGTCGGGTCGGCGATCGGGCGCGCCACCACGGCCATGCTCGACGCCGATCTGAAGCTCGCCGAGACCGTGATCGCCGCCGACCAGAAGGTGGACGATCTGCAGCACGAGCTGGAGGCGCGGGCCATAGCCCTGCTGGCCCGCCAGCAGCCCGTCGCCACGGACCTGCGCATCGTCGTCACCTCGCTCCGGATGAGCGCGGACCTGGAGCGCAGCGGCGACCTGGCGCAGCACGTCGCGAAGCTGGCCCGCCTCCGCTTCCCGGAGCGGGCGGTCCCGCACGACCTGCACGCGACGATCCTGGAGATGGGCCAGCTCGCGCAGCGCCTGATGGCGAAGGCGGCCGAGGTCATCATCACCAAGGACGTCGACCTGGCGATGCAGCTGGAGCAGGACGACGACGAGATGGACCTGCTGCACCGCACGCTCTTCCAGCACCTGATGGACGAGAAGTGGAAGCACGGCATCGAGACGGCGGTCGACGTGACGCTGCTCGGCCGCTACTACGAGCGCTTCGCGGACCACGCGGTGTCGGTGGCCAAGCGGGTCGTCTACCTGGTGACGGGCGAGCACGCGGACGAGGTGCAGACGCAGCCCCAGTCGGTGGAGAGCGCCTGACCGTACGCCAGCCGGTACGCCCGCCCGTACCAGGACGAGGGCCCCGCGCGACTGCCCGCGCGGGGCCCTTCTGTCACTCGATGCCTGCTCTCAGCAGGAACCCCCGCACTGGCACGGCGCGCCCGACTGGCAGCCGCAGCCGCAGCCCGAGCCGCATCCACAGGCTCCGAGCAGCACCAACTCCGGTACTGGTCGGCTCACTTCGACGGGTGCTTGCGGGCTCTGGATCGGCTTCGGGGAGTCGGCGGCCATGATGTTCCCTCCTCGACGGGGCCCCACGGTGGAGCCCTTCCCCCATTGCATGCCCAGCACGGCGGGCGCATCAACGGCGCACGCGCGCGTGGCAGTTGCCAATAAGCCCCTGGGGCGTGCCGTGTTCGGCACGCCCCAGGGGCCAAGGCAGAGAGAGGGGGTTACTTCTTCTTACCTTGGTTCTTGCCGGGGATCTTGGGAAGCTGGGATTTTGCTGGTCAGGTGACGACAGGCTGGCTCAGCTACTGTCATTGTTGGCCGTTGGTGAGTGCTCTTGAGTCACTTCGGACGGCCCAGAGACGGCCCGGCTGTTCGTCGCCTCCCGGCGCAGAAGATCGTCAGGACTCATGAACGTCGAGATGTCAGAGCTTGGCGTACATGGGGTCGCCAGACGCCTCTCCCGCTCTTCATCTGACAGCGGCTTGAACTCAGGCGGCTGGTAGCTCTCGTCTACCCACCCGCAATGCGTGCAGGTCCCTGCCACCACGTTGTAGGACTCACACTCGTCACAACGCTTGACGGAATTGCCGAGCCGGACGCGCGCGGCCGTGAAGACCCCCAACAGGTGCTCAACGGCCTTCAGACCGATCTCAGCATCCATCCGCACTGCTCGCTTCGCGTGGGTCAACCAGTTGACGTACTCCCAGGTCTCACCAGCGACCTTCTTCAGATACGAGCGAAGCTTTGTAGCGGAGGCACCGGCGGCCAGGAAGTTGGCCAGCAACTCAGACCACGCCCGGAAGTCGGCATCCTTCGGCCGCTCCTTGCCGGCCGGTACCAGTTGATCCGAACGCGTCTCTCCAACGAAGGAAACCAAGCACTCGCGAAGACGCATGCCTACAGCTTGGAAGTTCTCGGCCTCATCTCCACTGTCGTAAGCCTCGAACGCCTGCTCCCACCGACGCCATGAGCCTGGTAGAAGATCAGCTTCATCGGGTGCGAGTGGCACCTGTCGTTCTTGGAGGTAGGACATCCGAAGCATGAGTCCGACGTGGAAGGTCAGGACCACGTCCCGGCTCTTGAAGTCCAGTTGGTTGTACAGATTCGTGCTGTTGGTTACGACCCACCATCGGCTGTCTTCACAGTGCACGTCCCAGATGTCGTGCCGTACCGGGCCCACCAGTTCAGAGGCGGCCTTCTCTAGATGCACGACCTTCTCGTGGGCCTGGCCCTCGACGTAGGCCCTGATGTGAGCCTTCTCCTGGTCCGTCGCACGCATACGTCCCCCTGTCCCTCGTGACGCGAGGGTAGCTAGAAGGGGACAGCCGAGCGGCTCATTTTGGTCTCTGAGCTGCACCCATCTCTGCGAACCGCGCTCTCAACTTGGGAAGCTGAGGTCATTTCGGGATGGCTCGCCGTGGCCGGCCTAACTCCTCCCTCACTCCAGGGACACCAGCCAACCCGTCAGGCGGCACGCCTGGCCTACTGTGGCAACATCCTCGCCATGGCAGCTGGGGGAACGAGCATCGCGCCGTACCTGATCACCGCGTCTGCGACGCTCGCAGGCGTCCTGATCACTGCGGCGTTCGCGGAGTACCGAGAGCAACGGCGGTCCCGCGAGGAGCGGCAGCGCGAGCGAGACCGGGTCACCGAGGAGCGCTGGAAGTGGCTTCGCCAAGAGCGACGTCAGGCCTACGCGGCGCTGGTGCACCTCGGCTTCCAGATTGCGGCCACGCTCACGGAGGCGGCGTCCAGGCTGCACGACCGAAAAGACCCCAAGGGCGCGCTCGAACTGTGGACCCGCCTCGACGAGCTACAAGACGCGATCCACGCCCAGGTGGCGGACGTTCAGCTAGTAGGGGGCGAGGCCGTCATCACGGCGGCGCACACACTGCGTCGTTCTGCGCGGCGGACTGCGGGCCTGCTGAGCCAGAGCGTCGCCGCCGCCAAAAAAAGGTCTGACGACGGAACAACAAGCGACGGCCTGTCACAGCGCATCCGCCTGCTGTACGGCGCTACGAACGACTTGGTGGAGGCGGCCACCGAGGACCTGCGTGTGTCCCTCGATGCCGATTCCGAGCGGGAGCGGACACCGGCACGCTGACCAGCAAGATCTATCTGCTGGTCGGCGGCCGGGCTGCCCGCTGACCTGGTATTCACTGTCGGGTGGCGGGGTTTGAACCCACGACCCCTTCGTCCCGAAGCAATTGGGGACGCTTACTGTCCTTGGACTGCTGTGCCTGTCACCTGCGTTGATGGTCCGCTGACGTCCCCGGTTGTTCGCGGGTGTGCGTCGCGGTTGTCACGCAGTTAGACACTCGGTGCTCGTCTCTCAGAGAGCGGCGCGAGCAGCCTTGATGTCGTCGACCCAGAACACGTCTTGGCGCCACTGGCCCGGCCATGCCGCGAGGATCATGTCCTTCTTCGTAGCTTCGTCAAGGAGCCGACGCTTCTCGCTGTCGCTAGTGGCCTGGGCCACGACTCCTTGGGCGCTGATGCGTATGAGCGTGAGGGTCCGGGCAGACCAAGGGAAATGATCTTGATCGCTGGAGCGGCGCAGCGACGAGGCGTCAAAGTCGGCAAATCTAGGCATGCGAGCAACGTACGCCCGTAAAGATCAGGAAGACATGGTTCCGTTGCCGGAGGCGGCGGGCAGCTTCAGCAAGCAAAGAACTACGGGCTTGGGCACTGCTGTCGCGCTCGTCCCTGGCTCGGTCAGTTAGGGCCGCGTTCGAGCTTGAAGACGGAGCCGTGCAGCGCTGTTCCGCACAGATTCCCCTGCCTCAACCTTCGAATAAGCACCCACGCCGAGATTAGTTGCCGCATATCATTACCCAGGACTTCGCTACACCCAAAGGAGGAGGGAACCTGATGGCGCTCGAAATACCCTCTGTCGAGGCGAGTACGACTGACGTGTTAATCAAATATCGCCGAGACGTTGCTGATTACAAGCAGCGGATCAAGAATCGCCGCCTGCAAGTTGCTGGGCTTTACGGGACTCCGGCTCTTTTGCTCATCTCGGTGGTTGCGGGGGCCGCTGCGAAGGTCCTTTTCTGGCTGCACAGTGAAACGCCCAGCGCTCTCGCCAACATCTTTGGTGGGGTGGTGATGTTTCTTGGTATATGCACCGTGGCTCAGTTCGTCGTAGAATTCACCGAATCACTCTGGCGAGATGCCGGGAAGTCACTCAGAGAGCTAAAGCTCGATCTCGAATTGGCCGAAGAGCGCCGGATTCTAGAGGCGCGAAGGTTGACTCCTCCTGCAATCGATAGACAATCTTCATACAGGGACCGCCTACCTGGGGAGATTTCTCGACTTCGGGCCGAGTCTAGCCACTACCGCCGCCTGCATCTCTTCATGCAGTGGCTGCTCTTTGTTGGCTCGGCTGGAGTTTCTGGTGTCACGGCTTGGTATGACCCTCCTCAGCCTGCGAAAGGAGCCTTAATCGCTCTTGGGTCTATCGTTACGGTAGTAACCGCTGCTTCTGGCTATTTCAAGCCCCGCGAGAGGGCGTTCAATCTTCAGCAGACAGCGGATAATATGGAGCAGCACATTACCGCACTCGATTTGGGCATCGCTCCGTATAATATCGTTGATGATGCAGTGAACATGGAGGCATTCGCTACTACCGTTGAGGGGCTACGGGCGGAGCAGCGCATGCGAGAGCAGCAACTAGACCAGCCCCAACAGGGGCAGCAAGAAGTTATCTGAGCGGTTGAAGGAATCGGCGCCAGCGGCCCAGGGTGGTGGAGCCTGTGGTGGTTTATTCTCAAAGATTGAGCCAAGGTAATAGGGCCAATTGAAACCGTTAGGTGGGTTCAACTTGATGGGCCGAGATGCCCTTATCGGGACGACCGAGCTTGCTCAGCCCACTACTCAACCCCAGCTCCCATCCCGTCCGCCGTCGGCCCACACGCAGTGGAGCGGGCGTGGTTCATGGCGTCCAGGTGGAGCGCGCCACTGTACGAACGACCTGGACGCCATGAAC
>NZ_JBEOVM010000188.1:0-7118 GCF_040295505.1 Streptomyces sp. NPDC002790
CTTTTGAGCCTCGCCGGCGTTTGAGGCGCCGGGTCCGGGGCGGGGCCCCGGTCTTTCAAGCCCCGCCGGCGATTGAGGCGCGGGGGCCGGGGCGGAGCCCCGAGGCGTAGGGGCGGTCAGGGGCGGGACAGGTACTCCGCGAAGGTCACCTTGCCGACCCGCCGCTCCGGCGCCAGATGCCCACCACCCCGAAACGCCCGATACGCCGCCCCGGCCAACCGCACCGACACCACCGGCCGCCGCTTCCCCACCGCCCCGAGATACGTACGGGCCAACTCCGCGAACGTGAGAACCTCCGGCCCACCCATGTCCGCCACCCGCCCCGCCGGAGGCAGAACCGCCAACTCGGCCAGCCGGTCTGCCACTTCGGCCACCTCGATCGGCTGGTCGGCGACCCCCGCCGGCAGAAACACGACCGGCAACTTCGCCGCGACCCGCACTGCCGCCGCCACCAGATCGTGGAACTGCGTCGCCCGCAACACCGTCCACCCGAGCCCTGACTCCTCGACCAGCCGCTCCACCGCGAGCTTCGCCTTGTAGTAGGGGAACGGAACCTCGTCCACCCCGACGATCGAGATGTAGACGAGGTGCGGGACCTCCGCCCGGCGCGCAGCCGCCACCAAATGGGCGGCAGCCTTCTCGTCCCCACCGGTCTGCGTCGACGCACAGTGCACGATCACGTCCACGCCGGTCACGGCCCGGTCGAGCGCGGGCCCGCCCTCACGCAGGTCCACGGCGTACGGCTCGCTGTGCCTGCTCAGCACCCGCACCTCGTGCCCCGCCCCGCGCAACCGCTCGGTGACGAGCCGGCCGAGAGTTCCGGTTCCGCCGGTCACCAGGATCGTGGTCATAGCCTGCTCAGCTCCTTCGTACCCGGCCGTCCCCCCTGCGGAACGCCCGTCGTCAGCTGAGAACCGGCGGCGTCGCGCCTTTGTGACAGTCCTACGCCGCCCCACCGAGCTGACGGGACACGAACCCCAGCTTGTCCGGATTCAGGATCGCGCGCCCGACCGAAACGCGCCCTTCCCGCACCTCGAAGCAGACGACCGCGAACAGGCTCCCGCCGGGCTGCCGCGCGATGATCCCCGGCTCCCCGTTGATCTCGGCGACGAGCAGCTCCACGCCCACCAGGTACCGCTCGGCGATGCCGTCCAGGAACCGCAGCACCTTCTCGCGGCCCACGACGGCCTTACGGGCCGCGGTGACCTTGCCGCCGCCGTCGCCCCACCACCGCACATCCGTGGCGAGAATCTTCTCCAGGGCCGCCAGATCGCCCTCGCGGGCCGCCCCCACGAACGTCTCCACCAGCTCCCGCCGCACCCGCTCGGACGGCTCGAACCGCGCCGCGGGCTCCGCGATCCGCGCCGTCGCACGCCGGTACAGCTGCCGGCAGTTGGCCTCGCCGAGATCGAGCACACCGGCGATCTCCCGGTACCCGTACGCGAAGGCCTCCCGCAGCACGTACACCGCCCGCTCCGTCGGCGTGAGCCGCTCCAGGAGGACGAGCAGCGCGCACGACACCGAGTCGAGCTGCTCGGCCGACTCCAGCGGGCCGAGGGCGCCGTCCGAGGTGAGGACGGGCTCGGGCAGCCAGGGGCCCGCGTATCGCTCCCGCTGGACGCGGGCCGACGAGAGGCGGTTCAGGCACAGGTTCGTGACCACCTTGGCGAGCCAGGCGCCGACGTGCTCGACGGACCCCGGCTCAGTGGCGCCGAACCGCAGATACGCGTCCTGCACCGCATCCTTGGCCTCCTCGGCGGAGCCGAGCATCCGGTAGGCGAGGCCGAACATCCGGGCCCTGTGGGTCTCGAACTCGGTGGCACGGGCTGCGTGTTCGGTCGGTTGCGTGCTGGTCACGCGTTCAGACTGCCAGAACAGCGGCGTATTCCCGCGGACGGACGAAAAACAGCGCAGCGGCCTGTGAGTCAGCCCACAGCGTTCGCATGCGTGCAGGTAGGGGAGACGTGGCAGACTGGCCGTGTACCAGAAGCAGCGCACTCCGGGGTCGGTGAAAGTCCGAACCGGCGGTTACAGTCCGCGACCCGGTCACGATCTTGTGGCCGGTTGACCAGGTGAAATTCCTGGACCGACGGTTAAAGTCCGGATGGGAGGCAGTGCGCGGCGGGCGGGCACGTGAGTGCGCGTCGCCGGCTGTTTCAGCGGTCCCGCAAGGGGACCGGTGTCGAACGCGGCGTCGCCACAGGTGTCGCAGTCCGTACGCTCTGTCGTCGTCGAACGACAGTGCCCCGGAGTCCAGGCCCGTAAAGGGAGGACCCGGAAGTGTTCACCGGAATCGTCGAAGAGCTGGGCGAGATCACCGCCGTCGAGACGCTCGGCAGCCCGGTCGACGCGTGTCGCTTCCGCGTCCGCGGCCCCGTCGTCACCGAAGGCGCGAAACACGGCGACTCCATCGCGGTCAACGGCGTGTGCCTGACCGTCGTCGAGCACGAGGGCGCCGAGTTCACCGCCGACGTCATGGCCGAGACCCTCAAGCGCTCCAGCCTCGGCGCGCTCGCCCCCGGCTCCCGCGTCAACCTCGAACGGCCGATGATCGCCGACGGCCGCTTCGGCGGGCATGTCGTGCAGGGCCACGTCGACGGGGTGGGCACCATCGTGGAGCGCACCCCCTCCGAGCACTGGGAGATCGTCAAGATCTCGCTGCCCGCCGAGCTGTCCAAGTACGTCGTCGAGAAGGGCTCGATCACGGTCGACGGCGTGAGCCTGACGGTCGTCGACGCGGGCGCCGACCACTTCACCATCAGCCTCATCCCGACCACGCTCGCCCTGACCACGCTCGGCCCGAAGCAGGCCGGCGACCCCGTCAACCTCGAGGTCGACGTCATCGCGAAGTACGTGGAGCGGATGCTCGGTACGCGGGAGGCGGACAAGTGAGCTGGCTCAACACCGAGGCGTTCACGATCTTCGGCCAGCACATCCTCTGGTCCGACATGATCGGCAACACGATCGGCCTCATCGCCCTCGCACTCGGCTGGCGCCGCTCCATATGGACCTGGCCCGCCCAGCTGATATCCGGCGCGATCCTCCTCACTGCCTTCGCCACTGCCCACCTCTCGGGCAGCGCGGGCAAGCAGCTCGTCGTCATCGTCGTGGCCCTGTACGGCTGGTGGCAGTGGAACCGGGGCAAGGGCCAGGCGCAGGACGGCTCCATCGCCGTCCGCTTCGCCACCTGGCGCGAGCGCGGCTACCTTGTGGGCGCCGCGGCCGTCGGCACGCTCGCCGTGGGCGGCCTGTTCACCGCGATCCCCTCGCTGTCCTGGGACCCCTGGCCCGACGCGTACATCTTCGTCGGCACCGTCGTCGCCATGTACGCCCAGGCCCGCGGCATGGTCGAGTTCTGGTTCGCCTGGCTGCTCGTCGACCTCGTCGGCGTCCCCCTGAACTTCGCCAACGGCTTCGCCTTCTCCGGCTTCGTCTACGTCATCTACGGCGCGCTCGTCCTGTGGGGCATGCGCGACTGGTGGCTGCGCTCCCGCGCCGCCGCCCCCGCCACCGCGCTGGAAGGAGCTCGCGCATGAGCACGGCACCGAACCTGTACGAGGCCGAGGACCTGAGCCTCGACCCGGTCGAGATGGCCATCCGCGACATCGCCGCAGGACGCCCCGTCGTGGTCGTCGACGACGAGGACCGGGAGAACGAGGGCGACCTCGTCGTCGCCGCCGAGAAGATCACGCCCGAGATCGTCGCCTTCATGATGAGCGAGTGCCGCGGCCTGATCTGCGCCCCCATGGAGGGCGCCGAGCTCGACCGGCTCGAACTGCCGCAGATGGTCGGCAACAACACGGAGTCGATGCAGACCGCGTTCACCGTCTCCGTCGACGCCTCCGGCGCGCACGGCGTGACCACCGGCATCTCGGCGGCCGACCGCGCGGCCACCCTCCGCCTCCTCTCCTCGGGCAACAGCGAGCCCGGCGACTTCGTCCGCCCAGGCCACATCTTCCCGCTGCGCGCCAAAGAGGGCGGCGTCCTGGTCCGTGACGGTCACACCGAGGCCGCCGTCGACCTCGCCCGGCTCGCGGGCCTGCGCCCCGCCGGCGCCATCGTCGAGATCGCGGGTGAGAACGGCGTGATGCTGCGCCTGCCCGAGCTGGTCCCGTTCGCCCGCAGGCACGGCCTGACGATCATCTCCATCAAGGACCTGATCGACTACCGCCGCACCTCCGAGCCCACGGTCAAGCGCGAGGCGACCGTCCAACTCCCCACCGCCTTCGGCGATTTCACGGCCTACGGCTACCGCTCCACGGTCGACGGCGTCGAGCACGTCGCCCTCGTGCACGGCGAGCTCGGCGACGGCGAGGAGGTCCTCGCCCGGATCCACTCCGAGTGCCTGACCGGCGACGTGTTCCACTCGCTGCGCTGCGACTGCGGCCCCCAGCTGGAGGAATCCATGCGCCGCATCGTCGAGGAGGGCCGCGGCGTCGTCGTCTACCTCCGCGGACACGAGGGCCGCGGCATCGGCCTCGTCTCCAAGCTGCGCGCGTACGAGCTCCAGGAGCAGGGCCGCGACACCCTCGACGCCAACCTGGAACTCGGCCTGCCCGCCGACGCCCGCGACTACGCGGCGGGCGCCCAGATCCTCGGCGACCTCGGGGTGCGCAGCCTGCGCCTGATGACCAACAACCCCGACAAGACCGAGGCCCTCACCCGCCACGGCCTCAAGGTCGCCGAGCGGGAGCCGATGCCTGTCACGGCGGGCGAGCACAACCTGCGCTACCTGCGCACCAAGCGGGACCGCATGGGCCACGACCTGCCCTGGCTGGACGCCCCGCGGACGTCCGCCTGCAACAACCAGTAAGCCATCTGTTTTCAGTTACATACGTACGAGGAGAAGCGCGTGAGCGGCAAGGGTGCACCCGAACTGAGCGTGAAGAACTGCGGCGACCTGCGCGTGGCCGTCATCGCGGCCCAGTGGCACGAGCAGGTCATGACCGGACTCGTGGACGGCGCCCTGCGCGCCCTGAACGAGCTGGGCATCAGCGAGCCCACCGTCCTGCGCGTCCCCGGCAGCTTCGAGCTGCCGGTCGTCGCCAAGGTCCTCGCGGGCCGCGGCTACGACGCGATCGTCGCGCTCGGCGTCGTCATCCGCGGCGGCACCCCGCACTTCGAGTACGTCTGCCAGGGCGTGACCAACGGGCTCACGCAGGTCACCATCGACACCGGCGTCCCCGTCGGCTTCGGCGTCCTGACCTGCGACACCGAGGAGCAGGCGCTCGACCGCGCCGGCATCGAGGGCTCCAGCGAGGACAAGGGGCACGAGGCGGTCACCGCCGCCGTCGCCACCGCGACCACGCTGCGTACGATCGCCGAGCCCTGGCGCTGACGGGCGGATCGGGACGCGTAAAGTAGACGCCACCATGTCCAATAAGACGTTCGAGGAGCTCTTCACCGAGCTCCAGCACAAGGCAGCCACCGGCGACCCCGCCACTTCCCGCACCGCTGAACTGGTCGGCAAGGGCGTCCATGCCATCGGCAAGAAGGTCGTCGAGGAGGCCGCCGAAGTCTGGATGGCCGCCGAGTACGAGAGCGACGACGCCGCAGCCGAGGAGATCTCGCAGCTCCTCTACCACGTCCAAGTGATGATGGTCGCGCGCGGCATCTCCCTCGACGACGTGTACGCGCACCTCTAGGCCCGCGTACCCGCCTCCCCATCCGCAACTCACCCCTTACGCAAAGGAATCCGACCTCATGCTGCGCATCGCCGTCCCCAACAAGGGTTCACTCTCAGGGCCTGCGTCGGACATGCTGCATGAGGCCGGATACCGGCAGCGCAAGGAGTCCAAGGAACTCGTCACGGTCGACCCGGACAACGAGGTCGAGTTCTTCTACCTGCGCCCCAAGGACATCGCGATCTACGTGTCCTCGGGCAAGCTCGACATCGGCATCACCGGCGAGGACCTGCTGATCGACTCCGGCGCCGAGGCCGAGACGATCCTGCCGCTCGGCTTCGCCCGCTCCACGTTCCGCTTCGCCTCGCGGCCCGGCGCCGTCAAGGACCTCGCGGACCTCGCGGGCCGGACGATCGCCACGTCGTACGAGGGCATCGTCGCCAAGTACCTCGCCGAGCGCGGCGTGGAGGCCAACGTCGTGCACCTCGACGGCGCCGTCGAGACCGCCATCGAGCTCGGCGTCGCCGACGCGATCGCCGACGTCGTCGAGACGGGGACCTCGCTGCGCAACGCCGGCCTCGAGGTCTTCGGCGAGCCGATCATGCGCTCCGAGGCCTGCGTGATCCGCCACAAGGGCGCGTCCGCGGACGAGTCGGCCGACTCGAAGGTCGACCAGTTCCTGCGCCGCCTCCAGGGCGTCCTCGTCGCCCGGACGTACGTGATGATGGACTACGACTGCCGCGCCGAGCACCTGGAGAAGGCGGTCGCCCTCACCCCCGGCCTGGAGTCCCCGACCGTCTCCCCTCTCCACAACGAGGGCTGGGTCGCGGTGCGCGCCATGGTCCCGTCGAAGGGCGCGCAGCGGATCATGGACGACCTGTACGCCCTCGGCGCGCGGGCCATCCTCACCACGGCCATCCACGCCTGCCGCCTCTGAGGACGTCCGCCATGCCCGACCAGCCCAGCCTGCCCGTCACCTTCCGTCCCGGCCGCACCCGCGCCGTGCTGCACACGCTCGGCGCCGCGTCCTTCGTGGTGATCACGATCGTCGCGCTGCTGCTCGGTGGCCTGAGCCCGGGGGAGAAGGGCAGCTTCGTCTTCACCGGTGCGCTGTTCTGGGGCGTGCTGTGGCTGCTCGCGCGGCCCAGGATCGACGCCGACGCCGAGGGCGTCACGGTGGTCAACGTGGCGCGCAGCCGCCGCCTCTCCTGGGCGGAGATCGTCAAGGTCAACCTGCGGCCCGGTGACCCCTGGGTCTTCCTCGACCTCGCGGACGGCACCAGCATGGCCGCGATGGGCATCCAGCCCGGCATGGCCAAGTCCTCCGCCATCCGCGACGCCAAATCGCTCCGCGCTCTGACGGAGACCCACCACTCCCGTGCTTAGGCCTCGGGGCTCCGCCCCGGACCCCGCGCCTCAATCGCCGGCGGGGCTTGATCTGGCTCGGCCCATCAAGCCCCTGCGGCGATTGAGCTGCATCTTTCAAGCCCCTGC
>NZ_JBEOVM010000189.1:0-7016 GCF_040295505.1 Streptomyces sp. NPDC002790
CCCGTTCCGGGTGAGCGCGGCGCCGGGGTTGCGGACTCGGGGCGCTGCCCCGGACCCCGCTGCCTCGATCGCCGGCGGGGCTCCATAGAGCCCCTGCGGCGATCGAGCAGCGGGGTCCGGGGCAGCGCCCCGAGTCCGCAACCCCGGCGCCGCGCTCACCCGGAACGGGTCAGCGACAGCAGGTCACGCGCAGGCCCCACCGGCAGGTGCCCCGTGGGCCACACCGCCCGCAACTCCCTCGCCAACCCCACCCCCTCCAACGGAATCTCCACCAGCCGCCGCGAGGCCAACTCCTCCCCCACCGCCAACTCGCTCAACACGGAGGGCCCCGCCCCACTCACCGCCGCCGACTTCACCGCCGTCGTCGACGACAACTCGATCAACGGCCGCGCCAACCCGCCGAGCGCCGCGTCCAGCACCTGCCGCGTCCCCGACCCCTCCTCCCGCAGGATGAGCGGGGTAACGGCCAGCTCCCCCGCGGCCAGCGGCTTGCGGCGACGCGCCCACGGATGCCCCGGCGCCGTCACCACGATCAGCCGGTCGTGCGCGATGACCGCGGAGTCGAGCCCCGCGGGAACCGTGCGCCCTTCCACGAACCCGAGGTCCGCCTCGCCTCCGAGCAGCCGCTCCGCGACCGCCGTCGAGTTCCCCGCGAGCAGCGAAACCGCCGTGTCGGGCCGCTCCGCGCGCAGCGCGATCAGCCAGCGCGGCAGCAGATACTCGGCGATCGTCATGCTCGCCGCCACCCGCAGCCGCGAGTCCCGCCGGTCCCGCAGCGCGGACGCCCCCGCGTCGAACTGCTCGGCCGCCTCCACGATGGGCCGCGCCCAGTCCGTGACGAGCGCCCCGCTGTCGGTGAGCCGCGAGCCGCGCGGCGAACGGTCGACGAGGGCGAGCCCGAGCTGCCGCTCCATCGACCGGATCCGGCTGCTCGCGGCGGGCTGCGTGATGCCGAGGGCGCGGGCGGCCGCGCCGAGGCTGCCGAGCCGGGCCACCGCGAGCAGCAGCTGCAACGCGCCGAGTTCGGGCACGCGGTGCGCGAGCCCCGCGTCCGGCGCCTGCTCCGTGATCCCTGTCCGCTCCTGGCTCATAAGGCCAGGTTATGCGCTCATAGCGAGAGAGTCCCTGGTGGGGGCCGATGCCCGGCGGGACCGTAGGTCCATGGTCACTGCCGCCCAACCCACACCCCGTTCCCGTCCCGTCCCCTCCCCCGCCTCCGGCGTCCGCGCCGCCGTGAGGCAACTCGGCCCCAACTGGTACGCCTCCGTCATGGGCACCGCGATCATCGCCAACGCGGGCGCCACGCTGCCCGTACACCTCGCAGGCCTGCGCACCGGCCTCACGGTGGTGTGGGCCCTGTCGTTCGTGCTGCTGCTCGTCCTCCTCGGCGCCCGCGCCCTGCACTGGACGCACCACCGCGACCGGGCCAGGGAACAGTTGCTCGACCCGACGGCCGCGCCGTTCTACGGCTGCCTGTCGATGGCGCTCCTCGCGGTGGGCGCGGGCACGGTGCTCGTGGGGCAGGACTGGATCGGTGTCCGGGCGGCGATCACCGTGGACGTCGTGCTGTTCGTGGCCGGCACGGTCATTGGACTCGTCGCGGCGGTCGCCATCCCGTATCTGATGGTGGTCCGCCATCGCATCGCCGCCGAGGACGCCTCGCCGGTGTGGCTGCTGCCGGTCGTCGCGCCGATGGTGTCCGCGGCCGTGGGCCCGCTGCTGCTGCCGCACCTGCCGGCCGGACAGGCACAGCAGACCCTGCTGTTCGCCTGTTACGCCATGTTCGGCCTCAGCCTGCTCGCGACCCTGGTCATGTTGCCGGTGATCTTCGCGCGGCTCGTCACGGCGGGCCCGCTGCCGGTGCTGCTGACCCCGACACTGTTCCTCGTGCTCGGTCCGCTCGGCCAGTCGACGACCGCGGCCAACAAGTTCGCCGACGTCGCGGGTGGCGTGCTCCCCGCCTCGTACGCGCACGGTTTCACCGCGTTCGCCGTCCTGTACGGGGTTCCGGTGATGGGGTTCGCCCTGATGTGGCTGGGGCTTGCCCTCGCGATGGTGCGGAGGGCGTGCCGCCGGGGGATGGGGTTCGGGATGACGTGGTGGGCGTTCACGTTTCCCGTCGGGACGTGTGTGACGGGGGCGGAGGGCCTGGGCAAGCACACCGGGCTCGCGGTGTTCGATGGGCTTGCGGTGGTCCTCTACGTGGGGTTGGTGGCGGTCTGGGCGATCGCCGCGGTCCGCACGCTGTGCGGAGTCTTCGCCGGCCGGCTCCTCGCAGCGCCGTGCTGATGCCGGTCGGCCGACCCAGCCCCGCCGGCGCTTGACCCTTTCAAGCCCCGCCAGCGCCTGACCCTTCAAGCCCCGCCGGCGTTTGAGGCGCGGGGTCCGGGGCGGAGCCCCGAGGGCGGCGGACGGTCCCCCGTGCCGCAAACGCCGCCGACGCCCGAAAAGGCCTGCTCAATCGCCGCAGGGGCTTGAGCGGCTCAGGTGGGCCAGCACCCCCGCCGCCTCCGCCAACGACGGTCCGTACCACGTGAGATGGCGGCCGCTGACGAGTGCGGTCGGCACCTCGAAGCACTCCGGGCCGTCGTCCGCCGTGAAGCGGTACGGCTCGTCCGGGAGGATCACCACGTCCGGGTTCCGGGCGCGGATTTCGTCGAGGGTGACGCGCGGATAGCGCTCCGCGTGGCCCGCGTACACGTTGTCGACGCCGACCCGGGCCAGGAGGTCCCCGGCGAAGGTGTCCCGGCCGAGCACCATCCACGGCCGCCGCCAGATCGGCACGACGCCCGTCGACCGGCGTCCGGGCGCGGGGAGTTGGGCCCAGGCGGCCTCCGCCTCGTCCAGCCACCGCGGCCGCGCCACCACCCCGCACGCCCGCAGCACCCGGTCCAACTCCCGTAGAGCCTGCGGCAGTTCACGTATCTCGGTGACGAGCACCTCGACGCCCGCCGCACGCAGGTCGGCGATGTCGGCCGGCCGGTTCTCCTCCTCGTTGGCGACGACGAGGTCCGGACGCAGCGCGAGAACCGCCCGGACGTCGGGGTTCTTGGTGCCGCCGATCCGGGCCACGTCGAGACCCGCCGGATGGGCGCACCAGTCGGTCGCGCCGACGAGCACCCCGGGGAGCGTCACGGCGACCGATTCCGTCAGGGACGGCACGAGCGAGACGACACGCACGGCGGCGGGCCTACTTCGGGCCCGGCTCGTCGACCGCGTCGATGTGCTCGGCGACCGCCACGACGACCACGCGCGCGTCCGGCACGGTCGCCCGCCACCGGTGCCGCACACCGCCGGTCAGGTACAGGGTGTCCCCGCGGACGAGCCGGTACGCGCGCCCCTCCGCCTCGACCTCGACCGCGCCCTGGGTCACATGCATCAGCACGTCGTTGCGGAGCTGGAACTCGCGGCCCGGATCGTGGTCGCCGACGAACTCCTGGGCGTGCATCTGGTGGTGGCCGCGGACCAGGGACCGTACGACGAACCCCTCCGCGTTCTCAGGGGTACCGCTCTCCACCGAGGTGTCGTCCGCGCGCACCAGGTCCACGGTGTGGGCGGGGTCGGCGGCGGCGAGGAGCTCGACGGCGGTGGTACCGAGCGCGTCGGCGACCTTCTCCAGGGAGCGGCGGCTGGGCCGCGCCCGCTCGTTCTCGACCTGGCTGAGGAACGGCACGGACAGTCCGCTGCGCTCGGCGACGGCCGCCAGGGTCAGTTCGAGGGAACGGCGACGACGGCGGACGGCCGCGCCCACGCGAAGTGATTCCTTGTGTTCGTCCACGACTTCCGCTCCCTCCCACCGTTCATGCGCCCGGTTCTTCTTGTGCCCGATTCGTTTGAATGCACCCTACGCATGTTCACCCCGCGGTTTCATGTGAGCGCGGGAAACGCCGTGAGGGGCGGGCTCCCTCTCGGGAACCCGCCCCTCACGGTCGGTCACGCCTCAGAAGGCGGTCAAGAAGCGGTCGGTCAGGAAGCGGTCATCCGCTGCTCGACGTCCTGGTGGCTCTTGAGCCACGTGGAGACGGCTGCCTCCTCGTGCCCCTGCCCCTGCTTCGTGATCTCGGACTCCAGGCTCGCCAGCTCGCTCTCGCTCAGCTTGAAGTTCTTGAACCACTTCGTGAGCTGCGGGTACTTGCTGGGGAACTCCTTGTTGGCGATGGTGCGGATCTTGTCGCCCGGACCCCACGCCTTCTTCGAGTCCTTGAGCTTGGTCAGCTTGTAGTCGTTGTACGCCCAGTGCGGCGACCAGAGCACGACCGCGATCGGCTCCTTCTTGGCGTACGCGCGCTTCAGCTGCGCCAGCATCGCCGGCGTGGAGCCGTCGACGACCTTGTACTCCTTGTCCAGGCCGTAGGCCGGGAGCACGTCCTTCTTCAGCAGGCTCATCTCGCCGGTACCGGCCTCGATACCGATGATCTTGCCGTCGAAGAGCTTCGACTTGCCCTTCAGGTCCTCGTAGGACTTGATGCCCTTCACGTAGGACGGAACAGAGACTTCAAGGGAGGTCGGGCTGTACCAGCTGCCCAGGTCCTTGAGGTTGTTCTTGTTCTTGTCCCAGTAGTTGGACTGGGCGTGCGGCAGCCAGGCGTCGAAGTTGACGTCGAGGTCACCACTGGCGAGGCCGGTGTAGACCGGGCCGACGTCCATCTGCTTGAGGTTGAGCTTGTAGCCCTTCTTCTCCAGAACGTTCTTCCAGAGGTGC
This sequence comes from Streptomyces sp. NPDC002790, assembly GCF_040295505.1. NCBI lineage: Bacteria > Bacillati > Actinomycetota > Actinomycetes > Kitasatosporales > Streptomycetaceae > Streptomyces > Streptomyces sp. NPDC002790. The sequence goes on from NZ_JBEOVM010000189.1 coordinate 4,703, forward strand.
GTGACCGCGATGTCCTCGTCCCAGGGGAACCAGGCGACGTTCACGGGGCGCTTGGCCTCGGCCGGAGTCGACTGCTTGACCGGGGCCACCTTGTTGACGACGCCCGGGTTCTTCTTCAGCCACGCCTTGACGGCGTCCTGCTGCTTGCCCTTGCCGACCTTGTTGATCTCGGCTTCAAGACTCGTGAGCTGCTTCTCGGTCATCTTGAAGTTCTTGACCCACTTGTTGACCTCGGGGAAGTCCTTCCCGAAGCCCTTGCGGGCCAGCGAGTGCACCCCGTCGCCCTTGCCCCAGGCACCCTTGGGGTCCTTGAGCTTGGTGAGCTTGTAGTCGTTGTACGCCCAGTGCGGCGACCACAGCGGCACGACGACCGGCTTCTTCGCGGCGTAGGCACGCTTCAGCTGCGCCAGCATCGCCGGCGTGGAGCTGTCGACGACCTTGTACTCCTTGTCGAGGCCGTACTCCTTGAGGACCTTGCTCTTCAGCAGCTGCATCTCACCGGCGCTGGCCTCAATGCCGGTGATCTTGCCGCCGAACTTGTCCGCCTGGCCCTTCAAGTCCTCCATGGACTTGATGTCCTTCATGTACGAAGGAACGGCCAGTTCGAGGGAGGTCGGGCCGTACCAGGAACCCAGGTCCTCGAGCTGCTTGCCGTACTTCTTCCAGTACTGCTCGTGCGTCGTCGGCAGCCACGAGTCGGTCTGGAAGTCGACACTGCCGTCGGCGAGCGAGGTGTAGAGCGGGCCGGCGTCGAACTGCTTGGTCTCGACGTCGAAGCCGCGCTGCTCGAGGATCTCCTTCCACAGGAACGTCGAGGCGACGCCCTCGTCCCACGGGATGTAGCCGATGGAGATCTTCTTGCCCTGGCCGACATTCGTGGCATCGGCGGTCGGGGAACCGCCGGTGCTGGTCTGGCCGAACATGCCCATGCCGCCCGCGACGAGCGCGAGGACGACGACACCGACCACGGCGACCGCCGGGCGGGGACGGTACGACCAGATCTTCAGGCCGTGCGCGGCCCGCAGCTTGTTGAGCGCGCGGCGGCCGAGCGGCGAGACCTGCTGACCGAGCGAGCTGGTCATGCGGTCCAGGTAGACCGCCAGGATCACGATGGAGATACCGGCCTCGGCACCCAGACCCACGTTCAGCTGGCCGATGGCCTCGTTGACCGAGCCACCGAGTCCGCCGGTGCCGACCATGCCCGCGATCGCGGCCATCGACAGGCCCAGCATGATGACCTGGTTGACACCGGCCATGATCGTCGGGAGCGCGAGGGGCAGCTGCACACGCCACAGCGTGTTGCTGGGCTTGGTGCCGAACGCGTCGGCGGCCTCCACCAGCTCCTTGTCGACCTGCCGGATACCCAGCTCGGTCATGCGCACGCCCGGCGGCACCGCGAAGATCAGCGTCGCCACGATACCGGCCGGGGCACCCGAGCCGAAGAACAGAATCGCGGGGATCAGGTAGACCATCGCCGGCAGCGTCTGCATCAGGTCGAGGACCGGACGGAACAGATTGCTGACCCGGTTGGAGCGGGCCGCCCAGATACCGAGCGGCACGCCGATGATCAGAGCGATGATCGTCGACACGAGGACGAGCGACAGCGTCAGCATCGCGTCGTCCCACAGTTCAAGGTTCTGGATGAACCAGAACCCGATGAAGGTCAGTACACCGCCGAGCGTGCCGCGCAGCCAGAACGCGATCACGGCGAAGATGCCTGCCAGCAGGAGCGGCTCGGGCGCCTGCAGAACGTCGCTCAGGCCGTCGTAGACACCGTTGAAGATGCTCTCGAAGAAGCCGAACAGCCAGTCGAGGTGGGTCAGCATCCACTGGACGACGCTGTTGACCCAGTCACCAAAGGGAATCCTAGGCACCGGCATTCACCTTCTCCGCCGGCTCGTCGCCCTCGCCACGCGGCGACTGGACGGCGTCCTTCTTGTCCTTCGTGAGGCCGGTTGCCTCACCGTTCGTACCGTTCTCGACGGTCTTCATCGGCTCGCCGAGCACGGCCAGCAGCCGCTCGCGCGGCACCACACCCTGGAGTTCGCCCTCGTCGTTGACGACGGCGACGGGTATCTCGCTCTGCGAGCAGGGCGTGAAGAGGTCGATGATCGGCGCGTCCTGGTGGACCTTCGCCGGGGCGTCGGCCAGCCGGTACCCGTCCTCGACGTCGGCCATGATCGCGCTCGCGCTGAGCACGCGGGAGCGGTCGACGTCCTGGGTGAAGGAGGCCACGTAGTCGTTGGCCGGCGTGACGAGGATGTCCTCGGCCGAACCGATCTGGACGATGCGACCGTCACGCATGACCGCGATG
>NZ_JBEOVM010000190.1:0-6596 GCF_040295505.1 Streptomyces sp. NPDC002790
CGCTCCTCGAACATCCCGGCCACGGACGAATCCCGCACCGCCGCGGCGGTGTCGTTCCACCGCACCAGCACCCGGTCCCGCTCACCGGCGTCGAGCACCTCGATGTCACGCACCGCGATGTCCGGGGCGGCCACCACCGCCTCGAGCACCCGGGTGAACCACTGCGCGAACCGGGCGGCGGCCGGCTTGTCGAACAGGTCCGCCGCCACCGTGATCCCGCCGCGCAGCCCCGCCGGCGCCCCCTCGGCGTCGTGCACCTCGCCGAGCGCGACCCATACGTCGAACTTCACCGAGGCCGTGGCCTCACCGCTCTGCTGCGTGTTCCCGCCGGAGGCGCGGGTGCCGGACAGTTCCAGGGCCGCGTCTCCGGTGGTCTGCATGGTCAGCACGACCTGCGCCAGCGGATGCCGAGCCATCGACCGCTCGGGGGCCAGCTCCTCCACCAGCCGCTCGAACGGCACGTCCTGGTGCGCGAACGCGCCCAGGCTGGCCTCCCGCACTCGCCCGAGCACCTCGCGGAACTCCGGCTCGCCCGACAGATCCGTCCGGACCACGAGCGTGTTCAGGAAGAGCCCGACCAGGTTCTCCAACGCCTCGTCGCCCCGGCCCGCGATCGGCGATCCGATCGGAATGTCCGTCCCTGCCCCCACCCGCGAGACCGTCACCGCCAGCGCGGCCTGCAGGATCATGAACACCGTCACGCCCTCGGCCCGCGCCAGCTCCACCAGCCGCTGATGCACCTCGCCGGTCACTCGCAGCGGCGCGGCATGCCCGCGATGGCTGGCCACCGCCGGGCGCGCCCGGTCCACCGGCAGCGCCAGCTCTTCCGGCGTTCCCGCCAACGTCCCGCGCCAGTACTCCAGTTGCGCCGACAGCAGGCTGTCGGGGTCGGACTCCTCGCCCAGCAACTCCCGCTGCCACAGCGCGTAGTCCGCGTACTGCACCGCCAGTGGCTCCCACTCCGGTGCCTCGCCACGCAGCCGCGCCGCATACGCGGCCGACAGGTCCCGGCTCAGCGGGCCCATCGACCAGCCGTCGCCCGCGATGTGGTGCACGACCACCACCAGCATCTGTTCATCGGAATCGGACCGGAAGAGCCACGCCCGGATCGGCAGCTCCGCCGACAGGTCGAACGCATGCTGCGACGCCCGCACCACGGCGTCGTCCATCTCGCCGGGCTCCACCTGGGTGACCAGCAGTTCCCAGTCCAGCTCCCGCGGTTCGAGGATCCGCTGGTAGGGCTCGCCGTCCACGGCCGGGAACACCGTGCGCAGCGCCTCGTGCCTGTCGATCACATCGCGCAGTGCCGCGCCCAGCGCGGCGGCGTCGACGCCGCTCAGCCGGAGCGGCACCGCGATGTTGTAGGCCGGGTTCGGGCCTTCGAGCTGCGCCAGGAACCACAGCCGCCGTTGCGCGAACGACAGCGGCACCAGCTCCGGACGCGTCCTCGCCCGCAGCGGCAGCTGCGCCTGCGCCGTGCCCTCGCCCAGGCGGGCCGCGAGCCCGGCCACCGTCGGCGCCTCGAACAGGGTCCTGAGCCCGACCTCCACGCCCAGCACCGCGCGGACCCGTGCGGTCAGGCGCGCCGCCAGCAGCGAATGGCCCCCCAGCTTGAAGAAGTCGTCATCGACGCCGACCGACGCGAGCCCCAGTACCTCGGCGAACACACCGCACAGGATCTCCTCCTGCACGGTGGCCGGGGCTCGGCTCGTCCCGGTGTCGTACTCCGGCGCGGGCAGGGCCTTGCGGTCGAGCTTGCCGTTGACGGTCAGCGGCAGCTCGTCCAGCGTGACGAACGCGGCCGGGACCATGTACTCCGGCAGCCGGGACGCCACGAACTCCCGCACACCCTCCCCGTCGATCCCGGCGCCGTCGGAACCAACGACGCCATCGGACCCATCGGACCCATCGGTTGGGACGATGTAAGCGACCAGACGCTTGTCACTCGGCGTGTCCTCACGGGCCAGCACCGCGGTCCGGGCCACCTCGGGGTGTGCGCCCAACACGGCCTCGATCTCGCCGAGTTCGATGCGGAAGCCGCGGATCTTCACCTGCTCGTCGGCGCGCCCGACGAACATCAGCCGGCCGTCCGTCGTCCACTTGGCCAGGTCCCCGGTCCGGTACATCCGCTCGCCCGCGGATCCGAACGGGCAGGCCACGAACCGCTCACCCGTGAGCCCGGGGCGGCCCACATACCCGCGCGCCATCCCCGCACCGGCCACGTACAGCTCGCCCGCGACTCCTGCGGGCACCGGCTGCAGCGCCGCATCCAGCACGAACAAGCGGGCGTTGGCGACCGGCGTGCCGATCGACGGCGCGTCCCCGAGAACCAGTGGCCGCGACATCGAAGCGCACACCGTGATCTCCGTCGGACCGTAGGCGTTGATCAGCCGACGCCGCGGCGCCCACCGCTCCACCAACGCCGCGTCCAGTGCCTCACCGGCAGACACGAGCGTGGTCACCGAGCCCAGATCGGCGGCGTCGAGAGCGCCCAACACCACCGGAGGCAGCGTCGCGTGCGTCACCCCGTGACGGGCCACCACCTCGGCCAGCCCGCCCCCCGGGGTCAGCTCCTCCGCCGACGCCACCACCAGGGCGGCCCCGGCGCCCAGCGCCATCAGCACCTCCCACGTCGCGGCGTCGAATCCGATCGACGCGAACTGCAGCACCCGCGCATCGGGTTCGACCGCGAACCGTTCGATCTGCGCGGTCGCCAGGTTCACCGTTCCGCCGTGGGTGAGCGCGACGCCCTTGGGCCGGCCCGTCGAGCCCGACGTATAGATCACATACGCCAGTCCGGTGGCGCCAACCGTGAAGTCGGGCGCGCTCTCCGGGCAGGCGTCGATCCGTTCGCGTACCTGCCGGGCGTCCAGCGGCACCACGGCCGCCCCGTTCAGCGCCTCCGCCGACACCGTGTCCGAACCGCCGGTCAGCACGACCGACGCACCGCTGTCGTCGATCATGAACCGGATGCGCTCGGCGGGCTGCCGGGCGTCGATCGGCAGATACGCCGCCCCCGCCTTCCACACCGCGAGGATCGCCGTCACCAACTCGGCCCCACGCGGGACGCACAGACCCACGACGGACTCCGGGCCGACACCGATCCCGCGCAGATAGTGCCCCATACGGTTGGCCGCCACGTCCACCTGCGCATACGACAGCTCGACACCGTCGCCGACCACCGCCGCGGCACCCGGGGCCGCGGCCACCCGCGCCTCGAACAGCTCCACCATCGACGAGCCCACCAGCTCGACCGGCGAGGCGCTCCCGCCGCGCAGCAGCTGTTCACGCTCATCGGGCTGCAGGACGTCCACGGCACTCAGCCGGGTGTCGGGCGCCGCGGTCACCAGATCGAGGACCCGGCTCCACCGTTCGGCAAGTGCCTCCACCGAACCGGCGTCGAACAGATCCACCGCCCCGATGACGGACCCGCGCAGCCCGGCCGGACGGCCGTCCTCGTCGTAGACCTCCCCGACCATCACATCCACGTCGCACTTCACCGACGCCGCCATGGCGCCGTCGACGCCGGCGCCCCCGCCCGTGCGCACACCGGGCATCTCGAGCCCGGCCCGCTCGACGTTCTGCAGGGTCAGCGACACCTGGAACAGCGGGTGCCTGGCCATCGACCGCTGCGGCGCCAGCTCCTCCACCAGCCGCTCGAACGGCACGTCCTGATGCGCGAAGGCCCCGAGACTCGTCTCCCGCACCCGGGCCAGCACCTGCCGGAACTCCGGGTCACCCGACAGATCCGTCCGGACCACCAGCGTGTTGATGAAGAAGCCGACCAGGTCGTCGAGCGCCTCGTCGGCGCGACCGGCCACACCGGATCCGATCGGGACATCGGCGCCCGCGCCGAGCCGCGACAGGGTCACCGCGAGGGCGGCCTGCACCACCATGAACATCGTGACGCCCTCGGCCCGTGCCAGCTCCACCAGCCGCTGATGCACCTCGGCGGACACCCGCACCGGCACCGGGTGCCCGACGTGACTCGCCACCGCCGGGCGTGAGCGGTCCACCGGCAGCGCCAGCTCCTCCGGCGCGCCGGCCAGCGCCTGCCGCCAGTAGCCGACCTGCGCCGCGATCAGGCTGTCGGGGTCGGACTCCTCGCCCAGCAACTCCCGTTGCCACAGGCTGTAGTCGGCATACTGCACCGGCAGCGGCTCCCACTCCGGGGCCTCGCCACGCAGCCGCGCCGCGTACGCCGCCGACAGATCCCGGCCCAGCGGGCCACGGGACCAGCCGTCGCCCGCGATGTGGTGCATGACCACCAGCAGCACCTGCTCCTCGGGGCCGGCCTCGAACAGCCACGCCCGGATCGGCAGCTCCCCCGACAGATCGAACGCGTACCGCGACGCCTGCCCGACCACTTCCGCCAGTTCCTCGGGCGCGACGTGAGACACCTCGAGTTCCCACGCCAGGTCCGCCGGGTCGAGGATCCGCTGGTACGGCTCACCGTCGACGGCCGGGAAGACCGTGCGCAGCGACTCGTGCCGCCCGATCACGTCCCGCAACGCGCCGCCCAACGCCGCGATGTCCACACCGCTCATCCGCAGCGGCACCGGAATGTTGTACGTCGGGCTGGGCCCCTCCAACTGGTCGAGGAACCACAGCCGCCGCTGGGCGAACGACAACGGCACCCGCTCGGGCCGCGTCTCCACCACCGTCAGCGCCTTGCGGGCCCGCCCCACACCCTCGGCCAGCCGCGCCGCGAGCCCGGCCGCGGTCGGTGCCTCGAACAACGCCCGTACCTCGACCTCCACGCCGAGCACCACACGCACCCGTGAGGTCAGGCGCACCGCCAGCAGGGAGTGCCCGCCCAGCTCGAAGAAGTTGTCGTCGACGCCGACCGACTCCACGCCGAGCACCTCGGCGAACACCGCGCAGAGGATCTCCTCCTGCGCGGTGGCCGGGGCGCGGCCCGCGCCCGTGACGTACTCGGGCGCGGGCAGGGCCCTGCGGTCGAGCTTGCCGTTGACGGTCAGCGGCAGTTCCGCCAGTGTCACGAACGCGGCCGGGACCATGTACTCCGGCAACCGCGACGCGGCCGCCGCTCGCAGCCGGTCCCCGTCCAGGGAGTCGCCGTCCTGGTCCGCCGGCACCACGTACGCCACCAGGCGCTTGTCGCCCGGCGTGTCCTCCCGCGCGATGACCGCGGCCTGCGCCACCTCCGGTCGCGCCGACAGGACGGCCTCGATCTCACCGGGCTCGATGCGGAAGCCGCGAATCTTGACCTGCTCGTCCGCACGGCCGGCGAAGACGAGCTGCCCGTCCGCCGTCCACTTGGCCAGGTCCCCGGTCCGGTACATCCGCGCCCCGGACGCTCCGAACGGGCAGGCGACAAACCGCTCACTCGTGAGGCCCGCACGGCCGACGTAGCCACGTGCAACGCCGGCTCCTGCCACGTACAACTCGCCCGTCACACCGGAGGGAACGGGCGTGAGCGTCTCATCGAGGACGTAAAGGTGTGTGTTGGCAGTCGGCGTGCCGATCGTCGGCGCGTCTCCCGGTGTCAGCGGCTGCGACATCGAGGCACAGACGGTGATCTCGGTCGGGCCGTAGGCGTTGATCAGTCGACGGTTCGGTGCCCACCGCTCCACCAGGCCCGCGTCCAGGGCTTCACCGGCAGATACGAGCGTGGTGACCGAGGTCAGGTCGGTGTCGGCGTCGAGGGCTCCCAGGACCGCGGGCGGCAGCGTCGCGTGCGTGACGGAGTGCCGCGCCGCGACCTCCACCAACCCACCGCCCGGCAGCAGTTCGTCGGCCGAAGTCATCACCAGAGCGGCACCGGAGCACAGCGCCATCAACACCTCGGACACCGCCGCATCGAAACCGATCGACGCGAACTGCAACACCCGCGAGTCACGTTCCACCGCGAACCGTTCGATCTGCGCCGCCACCAGGTTCAGCGCTCCGCCGTGGGTCGCCGCCACACCCTTCGGCACACCCGTCGAACCCGACGTATAGATCACGTACGCCAGGCTGGCGGGACCCGTCACGGTCTCCGGTCGCACGTCCGAGCAGCTGTCGACCAGCATGGTGGTCATCGGGTCGTCGACCGCGACCATCCGCACTCGCCCGGCCGGCAGGTCGTCGAGGGCCTCCTGCGTTCCCAATACGAGCTGCGCCCGGCTGTCCGCCAGTATGTGCGCCATCCGCTCCACCGGCAGCGCCCCGTCAACCGGCACGAACGCCGCTCCTGCCTTCCACGCACCCAGGATCGCGGTCACCAACTCGGCGCCGCGCGGCAGGCACACACCCACCACGGACTCCGGGCCCACACCCATGCCGCGCAGATGGTGCGCCAACCGATTCGCCGCCGCATCCAACTCGCCGTAGGACAGCTCCACGCCATCACCCACGACCGCCGTCGCACCGGGCGTCCGCGCCGCCTGAGCCTCGAACAACTCCACTGCCGACGTGCCCGTGGTGGGGGCGGTGGTGTCATTCCACACGTGCAGGAGTTGGTCGCGTTCGTCGTCGCGCAGGACGTCGACGGCGCCGAGCCGGGTCTCGGGTGCCGTGGTCACGAGTTCAAGGACCCGGTTCCAGCGCTCGGCGAGCGCCTCCACCGAACCGGCATCGAACAGGTCCACCGC
>NZ_JBEOVM010000191.1:0-6500 GCF_040295505.1 Streptomyces sp. NPDC002790
ACGCCACCACCAGAGCCGCACCGGAGCACAGCGCCATCAACACCTCGGACACCGCCGCATCGAAACCGATCGACGCGAACTGCAACACCCGCGAGCCCGGCTCCACCGCGAACCGCTCGATCTGCGCCGCCACCAGGTTCAGCGCCCCGCCGTGGGTCGCCGCCACACCCTTCGGCACACCCGTCGAACCCGACGTATAGATCACATACGCCACTTCCACCGATGTCACCGTCACCGTCGGCGGGCTCGTCGGCAGCTCGTCCAACTGTGCCTGCAGCTGCGAATCGTCGAGCCACACAACCGGCACGCCGCTCAGCGCTTCGGCCAGGCCCTCGGTCGCCGAGTGGTCCGCCACCACGAGCTGCACACTGCCGTCGCCGAGCATGAACTGCACGCGCTCGCCGGGCAGTTGGCGGTCGATCGGCAGGTACGCCGCTCCCGCCTTCCACACCCCGAGGATCGCCGTCACCAACTCGGCCCCGCGCGGCAGGCACACGCCCACCACCGTCTGCGGGCCCACACCCATCCCACGCAGCCAGTGCGCCAGCCGATTCGCCGCCGCGTCCAATTCGCCGTAGGACAGCTCGACCCCGTCGGCCACCACTGCCACCGCGTCCGGTGCGGCGTCCACCCGTTGGCCGAAGAGCTCGATGACGGTGTCCGCCGGGCCTGCGGCCGCGGTGTCACTCCATCCGACGAGCACCTGGTCCCGTTCAGCCGCGTCAATGACGTCGACCGCATGCAGCCGCACGTCGGGCGCCGCCGTCACGTGTTCCAGCACCCGGGCGAACCAGCTCGTCAGGCGTTCGGCGGTCTCCACCTCGAACAGGTCCGCCGACGCGATCAGCGATCCCCGCAGCCCGGCCGGACGGCCTTCCTCGTCCAGCACCTCCGCCAGCGACACATCGAAGTCGAACTTCACCGACGCAGTGGACACACCGGCCGCCGGCTCCCCGGCACCGACACGGGCACCGGCCACCTCCAGCCTGGCGCCGTCGGTGTTCTGCAGCGTCAGCATCACCTGGAACAGCGGGTGCCGGGACAGTGAACGCTCCGGCGCCAGCTCCTCCACCAGCCGCTCGAACGGCACATCCTGATGCGCCAGCGCCCCGAGGCTCGCCTCCCGAACCCGTCCCAGCACCTGACGGAACTCCGGATCACCGGACAGATCCGTCCGCACCACCAGCGTGTTCACGAAGAACCCGACGAGATCGTCCAACGCCTCGTCGGTACGTCCCGCGATCGCGGAACCAATCGGCACATCGGTCCCCGCACCGAGCCGTGACAGCGTCACCGCCAGCGCGGCCTGCAGGATCATGAACACCGTCACGCCCTCGGCACGCGCGAGGTCCACCACCCGCTGGTGCACCTCGGCCGGCACCCGCAACGGCACCCGATGCCCCACATGTGTCGCCACCGCGGGACGCGGCCGGTCGACCGGCAGGGCGATCTCCTCCGGTGCTCCGGTCAACTCCTGCCGCCAGTACTCCACCTGCTCCGACAACAGGCTGTCCGGGTCGGACTCCTCCCCCAGCAACTCCCGTTGCCACAACGCATAATCCGCGTACTGCACCGGCAACGGCTCCCACACCGGCGCCTCGCCCTGCGACCGCGCCGCATACGCGACCGACAGGTCCCGTGCCAACGGAGCGGTAGACCAACCGTCGCCGGCGATGTGATGCACCACCACGACGAGCACCCGCTCGTCCGGCCCGGCCTCGAACAGCCACGCCCGGATCGGCAGCTCCGCCGACAGATCGAACGTGTGCTGCGTAGCCTGCCGCACGGCGTCGGCCAGTTCCGCGGGTGTCACCGGCTCGACCCGCAGGTCCCCGTGCGGTTCCCGGGCATCGAGGATCCGCTGGTAGGGCTCGCCGTTCACCGCCGGGAACAGTGTGCGCAGCGACTCATGCCGGGCGATCACATCTCTCAGCGCCGCACCCAGCGCGGCGACGTCCACCTCGCCGGTCAGTGACACGACCATGGGGATGTTGTACGTCGGGCTCGGTCCCTCCAACTGGCCCAGGAACCACAACCGTCGCTGCGCGAACGACAACGGCACCCGCTCCGGACGTGTCTCCGCAGCCCGCAGCGGTGTCCGAGCCTGCGCCGCCTCGGCCAACCGCGTCGCGAGACCGGCCACCGTCGGTGCCTCGAAGAGCGCCCTCAGCGGCAGCTCGACACCCAGAATCGTGCGGATCCGCGACACCAGCCGGGCGGCCAGCAGCGAGTGTCCGCCCAACCGGAAGAAGTCGTCGTCGACCCCCACCGACTCCAGCGCCAGCACCTCCGCGAACACCCCGCACAGGATCTCCTCCTGCACCGTGGCCGGCGCGCGGCGCTCGGACACACCCATGGCCGCGTAGTCGGGAGCGGGCAGGGCCGAGCGGTCCACCTTTCCGTTCACGGTCAGCGGGAAGCGTTCGAGCAGCACCACCGTCGAGGGCACCAGATGGGCGGGCAGCGTCTCGGCCACCGACTCCAGCAGGGACTCCGCCGATGTGTCCGCGTCCTCGGTGAGCGCCGCGTAGGCCACCAGCCTCTTGTCGCCCGGGACGTCCTCGCGGACGATCACCTCGGCCCGGCCCACCGCCGGATGCCCGGCGAGCGCGCTCCGGACCTCGCCCAGCTCGATCCGCATTCCGCGGATCTTCACCTGCTGATCCACCCGGCCCACGAACGACAGCACGCCGTCCTGGCGCCATACTGCCTGGTCGCCGGTCCGGTACATCCGCTCCCCGGGCTCGAACGGGCAGGCGACGAAGCGCTCGGCGGTGAATCCCGGCCGTCCCACATACCCGCGGGCCAGCCCGGCTCCGGTCGTGTACAGCTCACCGGGCACACCCACCGGCACCGGGTTCAGCGACGCGTCCAGAACGTAGACCCGGCTGGCCGCCACGGGACTCCCGATGGGCACACCGCGCCCGTCTCCCGGGCCGGCCACCGGGTGTGTCGTGGTGAACACCGTGCATTCGGTCGGGCCGTACACGTTCGTCAGCGCGGTCCGCGGCAGTTCGCCCGTCACACGGTCGCAGTGCGCGGGAGAGAGCACGTCACCGCCGGCCCACACCTGACGCAGACCGGCGAGGACCTGAAGGTCGGCGTCCACCACCTCGTGGAACAGCCCGGCCGTCAGCCACGCGGTGGACACCCGGTGAGCGGACACGAAGTCGCCGAGCTCCGCCACCGACAGCTCGCCCTGCTCCGGAAGCGCCAGTGTCGCGCCGTTCAGCAGCGCACCCCAGACCTCCAGGGTGCTCGCGTCGAACGACACCGAGGCCAGCTGGCTCACCACGTCCCCCGCGGCCACACCCACATGCCGCGCCACCCGGTCGACGCCCTGGTGCAGGATGACCACGCCCTTGGGCACACCGGTGGACCCGGAGGTATAGATGATCTGCACCGGATGCTCGGGGCGCAGCTGACGCGACAGCGGGCCACCGTCAAGACCGGCGAGTTCGTGGGCCGTGGCGGGATCGTCCAGCTCCACCACCGGCACATCGAGTCCCTCGAAGGCGGCGCGCGCGGATCCGGTGGCCACCACCGCGACGGCCGCGGAGTCGGACAGCATGAACGAGATCCGCTCGGCCGGATATTCAGTGTTGACCGGTACGTATGCGCCGCCCGCCTTGAGAATCCCCAGCCATGCCACGATCAGCTCGGCGCCGCCGTCCACGGCCACGGCGACCGCCGCCTCCGGTCCCACTCCCAGGCCGGACAGATGCCGTCCGAGGCGGTTGGCACGCTCGTCCAGCTCCGCGAAACTCAGTGTGAACCCGGACCCCACCAGCGCCGGCGCGCCCGGCGTCCGCGCGACCTGCGCCTCGAACAGATCCGGGACCGACCTCAGTGCCCCTTCGACCGCGGTGTCGTTCCACTCGACGAGCGCCTGGTCGCGCTCCCTCGAATCCAGGACGGCCACCGCGGTCAGCGAGGTGTCCGGGCCACCGTCCAGCACCGTCGCGAGTTCGTCGACCACGCTCGCCAGGGCGGTGCGGAGCGAACGGCCCACCACCTGTGGGTCGATGCCATCGGCCGCCAGCAGGCTCACGCTCATTCCGGCGCCGCCGAAGTCGTTGACCGAGACCGTCACCGGGTAGTTGGTGCGCTCCCGGACGAGAACGTTGCGGATGCCTTCCATCGGCCGCCGGCCGGTCTGCTCCCCACCGGTCGGGGCTTCGGAAGTGCCGGTGATATGCCGGTAGTTGAACAGCGAGGTGAACAGCGGGGTGTCGCCCGCGATCCCGCTGGCCTGCTGCGCCACCGCCAGTGGAGCGTGCTCGTGCTCCAGCAGTCCCGCCAGCTGCTCCCGCATCCCCTCGACCGCTGCCCGCACTCCGACCCTGCCGGTCCGTACCCGTACCGGCAGGGTGTTCATGAACGGGCCCAGCACCCGGTCAGCTCCTGCGCCGGCGTTCATCCGGCCGAACAGCACCGTGCCGAACACCACGTCGTCACGCCCGGACAGCACCTCCAGGACCCGCGCCCAGGCCACGTGCAGCACGGTTGCAGGGCTGACCCCCAACTCCCGTGCCACACGCCGCAGTCCGTCGGTTTCATCGGCGGCAAAGGGCACGACCGCCTCGGTCACCCCGCTGCCGTCACCGCGTACGTCGAGCACCCCGTACGGGACGGTCGGCTCGGTGACATCACCGAGCAGCTCGGCGAAGTACCGCTCGTGCTCGGCCCGGGGCACGGCACGCGTCTGCGCCACGAAGTTCCGGAACGGCATCGCCGGCGCCAGCTCGTGCGCGTTGCCCGTGAGCACCGCCCGCAATTCTTGCAGCAGTACGTCCATGCCCAGGTGGTCCTGGAGCAGGTGATGCATCCGTACGACGGCCAGCCACCGGCCCCCGGACACCTCGGCCGCATGCACGTCCAGCAGGGGGGCGCGGTCAAGGTTCAGCACTGCCCCTGCGAGGGCGATCAAGCGCTCCGACGCACTGGCAGGCTCGTCCGCTTCGGCATCCAAAGCGTGCTCTACGAACGGCAGTTGAGCCCGCCGCCACACCACCTGAACCGGCTCGCGCAGCCCCTCCCACACGACACCCGTGCGGTAGATGTCGTGCCGGTCCACGACCTGCTGAAGCGCTCCGACGAAAGCGTCCAGCCGGGTCCGGGTGTCGAACTCAACGACGCGCGCCGTCAGGTAGACGTCGCCCCCTTCGTCGGCCATCAGGTGGTGGAAGAACATGCCCTCCTGCAACGGCGCCAGCGGATAGACGTCCGCGACGTTCGACGCTCCGCCGTCGACCGCCGCGACCACCCGGTCGATCTCCTGCTGCGACAGCTCGACCAGCGGCAGCATCTCCGGCGTGATCCGCTCCGCGCCGACCGGGATCGGATTGTCCGGCACGTCCACTGATCCGACGCCCGTGGCCCTGGCAAGCCCGGCCGGCGTCGACGCCTCGAACAGCGCCCGCACCGACACCGACACACCACGGGCCCGCAGCCGCTCCACCAACGACACCGCCAACAGCGAGTGTCCGCCCAGCCGGAAGAAGTCGTCGTCGAGGCCCACCGATTCCAGACCCAGAACGTCCGCGAAGGCCGCGCAGAGGATCTCCTCCTGTACGGTCGCCGGGCCCCGGCCGCCACTCGCGGCATACTCCGGCACCGGAAGCGCCCTGCGGTCGAGCTTGCCGTTGGCGGTCAGCGGCAACTCGTCCAGCGTCACAAAGGCAGTCGGGACCATGTACTCCGGCAGCCGCGACGCCACCACGTCCCGCAGGGCATCCGTGTCGAGCCCTGCGTCCGCGGCCACCACGTAGGCGACCAGGCGCTTGTCGCCGGGCGGGTCCTGGCGGGCGATCACCGCGGCCTGCGCCACCTCGGCACGGGCTTCCAGCACAGCCTCGATCTCGCCCGGCTCGATCCGGAAACCACGGATCTTCACCTGCTCATCGGCGCGGCCGGCGAAGACCAGTTGACCGTCCGGGGTCCACTTGGCCACGTCCCCGGTCCGGTACATCCGTTCACCGGACGCCCCGAAGGGGCAGGCCACGAACCGCTCACCCGTCAGACCGGGCCGACCCACATACCCGCGCGCAAGCTGCGTCCCGCCGATATACAGCTCCCCGGCCACTCCTACGGGCACCGGCTGCAACGTCTCGTCCAGCGCATACAGACGGGTATTGGCGATCGGCCGGCCGAACGGCACCGGGCCCTGCCGATCCGCGTCGACCACCTCGGCAGCCACCATCACCGTCGCCTCGGTCGGCCCATACGTGTTCACCAACCGGCGCCCCGCAGACCACGCCCGCGCCGCCGACTCGCCAATCGCCTCGGCACCCACCAGCAGGGTCTCCACCTGCGACAGGTCCTGCGGCTCCAACACCCCGAGCAGAGACGGCACCACACTCGCCGCCCGCACCCCGGACATCTCCGCCAGCCGCCGCGGCTCCTCCCGCTGCTCCTCCGACGCCACCCACAACGTCGCACCCGACGACAACGCCACCGCCACATCCAACACCGACGCATCGAAACTGAACGACGCGAAC
>NZ_JBEOVM010000192.1:0-6179 GCF_040295505.1 Streptomyces sp. NPDC002790
CGCTGCCCCGGACCCCGCGCCTCAATCGCCGGCGGGGCTCAAAAGCCCTGCTCAATCGCCGCAGGGGCTTTAAAGACTTGCTCATCAAGCGCCGCAGGGGCTTGAAAAGCCTGCTCGAGCGCCGCAGGGGCTCGAGAGGGTTACGACAAGGTGGCTTCTGCGTCGAGGGTGACGGCGACCGCCTGGATCACGGAGGCGATCTTGAAGGCCTCCTGGACGACCTCACGGTCGACACCCGCCTTGCGCAGCACCTGCTCGTGCGAGTCAAGGCACATCCCGCACCCGTTGATCGCCGAGACCGCGAAGGACCACAGCTCGAAGTCGACCTTGTCGACCCCCGGGTTGCCGATGACGTTCATCCGCAGACCGGCACGCATCGTCCCGTACTCGTTGTCCGAGAGCAGGTGACGCGTGCGGTAGAAGACGTTGTTCATCGCCATGATGGCGGCAGCCGACTTCGCGGCGGTGTACGCCTCCGCCGACAGGTTCGCCTTCGCCTCGGGCTCCAGCTCGCGCAGCACCCGCGGGGACCGGGAGGCGATGGCGGTCGCCAGGACCGTGCCCCACAGCTGCTGGGCCGGAAGGTCAGAGTTGCCGATGACCGAGCCCAGGTTGAGCTTCAGGTCCTTGGCGTAGTCCGGAACGGCGGACTTCAGTTCGTCGAGAGACATGTCAGCAGCCTTCCGTTCACTCGCCCGAGAGGAGCGCGACCGGGTCCAGGGTCTCGTCGCCCGAGGTCCAGTTGCACGGGCACAGCTCGTCCGTCTGGAGGGCGTCGAGGACCCGGAGGACCTCCTTGGGGTTACGGCCGACGGAGCCGGCGGTCACCATCGTGAACTGGATCTCGTTGTTCTGGTCGACGATGAAGACGGCGCGCTGCGCGAAGCCGTCCTCGCCCTCGATGCCGAGGTCACGCATGAGCTCGTGCTTCGAGTCGGCCATCATCGGGAAGGGCAGGTCCGTCAGGTCCGGGTGGTCCTTGCGCCAGGCGTGGTGCACGAACTCGGAGTCACCGGAGAAGCCGAGGATCTGGGCGTCACGGTCGGCGAACTCCTCGTTCAGCTTGCCGAACGCGGCGATCTCGGTGGGGCACACGAAGGTGAAGTCCTTGGGCCACGCGAAGACGATCTTCCACTTGCCCTCGTAGGTCTTGTGGTTGATCTGCTCGAACTCAGAGCCCTTCTCCAGCGAGACACAGGCAGTCAGGTCGAACTCGGGGAACTTGTCACCGACAGTGAGCACACGAACTCCTTGCAGTAGGAGACATCCCTTTTGGGGCTGTTTCCATGGGTTGGACTGCTCAAGATCGTGGCACAGAGTGCATTGATTACGGAAATAGCTAGACTCGGTCATGTTGATCGGAGGTGGCTATCAGTGGCCGTACAGAACGGAAAGCCCGCGGGGGCCCGGCGCAGACAGCCGAGCCTGGCGCAGCTGCGGGCGTTCGCCGCGGTCGCGGAGCACCTGCACTTCCGGGACGCGGCGGCGGCGATCGGGATGAGTCAGCCCGCGCTGTCGGGCGCGGTCTCGGCGCTCGAGGAGGTGCTGGGCGTGACCCTTGTCGAGCGTACGACGAGAAAGGTGCTGCTCTCGCCGGCCGGGGAGCGGATCGCGGTGCGGGCCAAGGCAGTGCTCGACGGGGTCGGCGCGCTCGTCGAGGAGGCCGAGGCGGTGCGGGCGCCGTTCACGGGGGCGCTGCGGCTCGGGGTGATTCCCACGGTGGCGCCGTATCTGCTGCCGACGGTGCTGCGGCTCGTCCACGAGACGTATCCCGATCTGGACCTTCAGGTGCACGAGGAGCAGACGTCGTCGCTCGTCGAGGGCCTGGGTGCGGGGCGGCTCGATCTGCTGCTGCTCGCCGTGCCGCTCGGGGTGCCGGGGATGAGTGAACTCCCGCTGTTCGACGAGGACTTCGTGCTCGTCACGCCGCTCGACCACTGGCTCGGCGGCCGGGAGGGGATCCCGCGCGAAGCGCTGCGGGAGCTGAACCTGCTGCTTCTGGACGAGGGGCACTGCCTGCGCGACCAGGCCCTCGACATCTGCCGGGAGGCGGGCCGCGACGACGCTCCCGTCGCCACGACCGCCGCCGGGCTCGCCACGCTGGTCCAGCTCGTCGCGGGCGGCCTCGGGGTGACGCTGCTGCCGCGCACCGCCGTGTCCGTCGAGACCAGCCGGAGCAGCCAGCTGCTCACCGGGTACTTCGCGGAGCCCGCCCCCGCACGCCGGGTGGCCTTCGCCATGCGTACGGGGGCGGCGCGCTCCGCGGAGTACGTGGAGCTGGCCTCGGCTCTGCGAACGGCCTTGCGGGGCATGCCGGTTCGCATCCTCGGCGACGGCTGAGCCGACGGCCGGGCGTCACTCCGTCCGCAGCCCCTCTGCCCGCATCATGCGGTACAGCGGAGGCAGGGACAGGAGGGTCACCACCGCGACGAGGGCGGCGCCCACACCGGTCAGCGGGAGGAACAGCAGCCAGTCGGTCACCGGTTTGTCCACAAGGCGCAGCATCAGCCAGCCGAGGGTCAGTCCGCCCGTCACGGCGATGGCCATGCCCAGGACGACCGGGATCGCCGTCTGCCACAGCACGGACCAGGCGAGCGTCGAGCGCTTCGTGCCGTAGGCGACGAGCACCGACAACAGCCGCCTGCGCTCGCGGAGTTGCTCGATCTGCGAGACCAGCATCGACGCCGCGATGATCACCATGGTGAGGGCGGCGGCCGTGAACAGGCCCGTGCGGATGCTCGCGTACTCCTTGTCGCGGGACACGAATGTGTTCGTCCACACCTGCATGCCCGGGTCGATCGCGAACGCGGTGTTGCGCACGTGGTCCTCGGCGTCGGGCACGCTCTCGTCGATCTGGATCTGCGCGTTGGTCGACGCGGTGTGCAGGGTCGCAGGGTCGAGGGCGCCCGGGGTGGCGAGGATGCCGCCGTAGTAATCGCCCGTCGGGTCCTTGCGGGAGTCGACGGTGCGTACGTCCTTGGGCAGCGTCCAGTGCACCGGCTTCAGGTCGGTGCGGCCCGAGTCCTCGGGATCGTCCACGACGAGCCGCGCGCCGGGGACTGCGACCTTCTCCAACTGGTCGTCGGCGTACGAGTCGTGGGAGCGGGTCACCCGGAAGACGTCGCCGTCGGAGCACGACGGCAGGCTGGCGAGTTCGCGCAGCGAGGGGCAGGAGCCGACGGACAGTGAGGAGGACGGGGGGAAGCCGTCCTCGGCCGGCTTCGCGCCCACGCGTTCGGCATCGGTGATGACCGTGCCGATGACCTTCTTGACACCCTTGGTGGTCCGGAAGTCCTGGACCATCCGGTCGGCCATCGTGCCGCTCGGGAAGTCGGTGTTCGCGCCGATCTGGGCGCGCTGGGGGTCCTGGCCGGTCGAGCTGGTGAAGCTGTCGTTGATGCCGACGGTGTACATCTGCAGGGCGATGCCGCCGGCCACCGCGATGGTGATGCCGGAGATCGCGCGGGTGGCGCCGCTGCTGTTCAACTGGAGCCTGCGGGTCGCCAGTTGCCAGGGGACGGGGCCGCCCCGCAGCCGCCGCACGACGGCCTCGACGAGCCAGGGGAGTACGAGGACCAGGCCGGTGAGGGAGAGCAGGACACCGCCGCCGATCAGCACCATGCCGCGGTGGGTCGTGTCGGAGGCGGAGCGGGACAGGAGCAGGATCAGGATGCCGGCGGCGAGGAACAACAGCCGCCACCACAGCTTGCGGCTGCGCACCCGGCCGCCCCGCACGACCCCGAGCGGCTCGATGGCCACGGAGCGCAGGGCGAACACCGTGACGGCGATCGCGGACAGCGGCACCGCCAGCAGGACCAGCACGGCGAGCGCCGGGACCGGGGTGAAGTCCGCGGGGAACGCGGCCAGTCGCCACAGCTCGACGTGGGCGAGCACCTGCCGGCCGGCGAGGAAGAGGAGCACGCCGGCCACGAGCCCGAGGAGGGTGCCGAGCAGTGCCTCACCGGCCGCCACCCAGCGCGTCGTCCGGGCGTCCGCGCCGACCAGGCGCAGCGCGGCGAGCCTGCGGTCGCGCCGCTCGCCGCCGAACCGCACGGCGGTCGCGACGAAGATGGCGATGGGCGCGAGCAGCACCACACAGGCCAGAATGATCATGAGCACGAGGGCCGGGTCGAGCGGATTGTTCTCGCCCGCCTGCCCGAAGTGGTCGATGCGGTGGGCTCCGCGGTCCGTGCTCAGGCTGTCACTGCCCGCGTACATGTACAGGTCGAAGGGGTCGCTCAGGCCCGCTTCGTGGATGGTGCCGACGTCGCGGAAGTGGTAGCGCTGCTTGAGCAGTTCGCCCTCGGGGGAGGCGAGGAGGTCGCGCATTGCGGGCGAGACCAGCATCTCACCGGGGCCCGGCAGCTTGTCGACGCCGGGCGGCAGGGCGGGGTGCCCGCCCTCGGGCCGCACCATGTAGCCGCCGATCGTCTCGTCCCGGTACTCCGAGGAGCCGTCGAGCGTGAGCAGCGTGCGGTCCGACCGCGGTACGTCGTCCTGCTCGAGCGTGTTGACCGTGCGGGCGTCGGAGCGGTCGTTGCGCGCGCTCGTGAAGTTCGGCACGGCGGCGGCGCCCAGCAGCACGGCGACGCCGAGGCCGACGCCGAGCGCGGTGAGCAGCGTACGGATCCAGCCCTCGCGACCGCCGGAGAAGCCGAAGCGGACGCCGAGCGCGAGGTCGCGCAGGCGGCCCTGGAGGCCGGCGTTCGCGGGGGCGGGCGGGGCCTGCACGGGCCGGTCGTCGAGGAGCGTCATCGGGCGAACTCCATGTCCCGGGCCTTGCCGTCCCGTACGACGATCTCGCGGTCCGAGTAGGCGGCGACCCGCGTCTCGTGGGTGACCAGGACGACGGCGGCGCCGGTGCTGCGGGCGGCGTCGGTGAGCAGCTCCATGACGCGCTCGCCGTTGAGCGAGTCCAGGGCGCCGGTGGGCTCGTCGGCGAACAGCACACGCGGCCCCGTGACCAGGGAGCGGGCGACCGCGACGCGCTGGCCCTGGCCGCCGGAGACCTCACCGGGGCGCTTGCCCGCGAGGTCGTCGACCTCCAGGCGCTGGAGCCATTCGATGGCCCGGCGCTCGGCGTCCTTGCGCTTCACGCCGTTCAGACGCAGCGGGAGCGCGACGTTCTCGACGCACGTCAACTCCGGGACGAGCTGGCCGAACTGGAACACGAAGCCGAACTCGCCGCGGCGCAGCGCGCTGCGCTCCGCGTCGGACATGGCGGTCAGTTCGCGGCCGTTGTACGTGATGGTGCCGGAGTCCGGCGTGATGATGCCGGCGAGGCAGTGCAGCAGTGTCGACTTGCCGGAGCCCGAGGGGCCCATGACGGCGACGACCTCGCCCGGGTGGACGGAGAAGGAGGCGTCGTCGAGGGCCGGTGTCGGCCCGTACGTCTTGTGCAGGCCGGTGGCGGCGAGCAGGGAACCGGCGGGAGTGGTGGGGTGACTCATGAAGGGCGGACCTCCGCGGCGAGCTTGTCGAGGCGCGCGGCGGTCAGTTCCAGCCAGCGCAGATCGGCTTCCAGGTGGAACAGGGCGTGGTCGCAGATGAGCTGATCGGCGAGATCGCCCTTGCGCTTGCGGTCCGTGAGGATGCGCATCAGGCGCAGGTGCTCGGAACGCTGCGCGTCGAGCAGTTCGGTGGCGTCGCGCCCGGTCAGCAGGGCGAGGACGACCTTGGTGTAGAGGGTCGACTGGAGGTACGGCTCCGGCTTCTCCGGCGTCGCGAGCCACTGCCGTACGTCGGTGACGCCGGCGTCGGTGATCGCGTACCGCTTGCGCTCGGGGCCTTCGCCGGACTCGATCCCGTCGACCTCGACGAGGCCGTTCTTCAGGAGGCGGGACATCGTCGAGTAGACCTGCCCGTAGTGCAGCGGCTTGTCGTGCCCGAAGGTGTCGTCGAATGTGCGCTTGAGGTCGTAACCGTGGCGGGGCCCGGATTCGAGCAGCCCGAGGAGGGTGTGGCCGATGGACATGAGCAGCACTATACACACCGTGTATACGTGGTGTGTATAGCTCGCCGTAACGCACGGGCTCCGCCCCGGACCCCGCGCCTCAACCGCCGGCGGGGCTGGAAATGCCAATCGCCGGCGGGGCTTGATCTATCAAGCCCCGCCGGCGATTGAGGCGATCTTTCAAGCCCCTGCGGCGATTGAGCAGGTCTTTCAAGCCCCGCCGTTC
>NZ_JBEOVM010000193.1:0-6162 GCF_040295505.1 Streptomyces sp. NPDC002790
GCTTGATCTATCAAGCCCCGCCGGCGATTGAGGCGATCTTTCAAGCCCCTGCGGCGATTGAGCAGCGGGGTCCGGGGCAGAGCCCCGTGGGCGTCACCACTACTCCGCCGAAGCTCGCGGCAGCGTAGGCGGCGACTTGGCCGGGTTGTCCGCAAGCGCCGCCAGCGCGATGCGGATGGCCTCATCGAGCTGCGGGTCACGACCGGCCACCGCGTCCTGGGGCGCCAGAACCACCTCCACGTCCGGGTCCACCCCATGGTTCTCGAGGCCCCACCCGTACCCCTCCATCCAGGTCGCATACTTCGGCTGCGTGACCAGCGTCCCGTCCATCAACCGGTACCGGCTGTCGATGCCGATGACGCCGCCCCACGTACGTACGCCCACGACGGGCCCGATGCCGAGCGCCTTGATCGCCGCGCTGACGATGTCGCCGTCCGAGCCGGAGAACTCGTTGGCCACGGCGACGACCGGGCCGCGCGGCGCGTCCATCGGGTACGTGAACGGGCGGCTGCCCCGCGGCACGTCCCAGCCCACCACGCGGCGCGCCAGCTTCTCCACGACGAGCTGCGACGTGTGCCCGCCCCGGTTCTCCCTGACGTCCACGACGAGCCCGTCCCGCGCGACCTCCACGCTCAGGTCCCGGTGGATCTGCGCCCAGCCCGGCGCCTGCATGTCGGGGACGTGCAGATATCCGAGCCGGCCGTCCGACTGCTCGTGGACGTACGCCCGCCGGTCCGCGACCCACGCGTGGTACCGCAGCGGTTCCTCGTCGTCGAGCGGCACGACGACGACGTGGCGCGGGTCGCCGCCACCGGCCGGCGAGACCGTCAACTCCACGGGCTGGTCGGCGGTGCCGACGAGCAGCGGCGCGGGCCCGGTCACCGGGTCGACCGGCCGCCCGCCGACCGCGACGAGCGTGTCCCCGGCGCGTACGGCGACACCGGGCGCGGTGAGCGGGGAGCGGGCGCGCGGGTCGGAGGTCTCGGACGGCAGCACCCGGTCGACCCGCCAACTGCCGTCCTCGTGACGGGAGATGTCGGCGCCGAGCAGCCCCTGCCGGCGCGCGGCGGTGCCCCCTCCGCCCCTCGGCGACACATACGCGTGCGAGGTCCCCAGCTCACCCTGCACCTCCCACAGCAGGTCGACGAGGTCGTCGTGCGTGGCGACCCGGTCGAGCACCGGCCGGTACCGCGCCAACACCCCCTCCCAGTCGACGCCGTTCATGTCGGCGCGCCAGAAGTTGTCCCGCATGAGGCGTCCGGCCTCGTCGTACATCTGCCGCCACTCGGCCGCCGGGTCGACGGTCTGGCTGACCCGGGAGAGGTCGACGGTGATGTTCGTGTCGCTGTCGTCGTCGTGCGCGGGGCGCCGGTCGCTGGGGACCACCTTGAGGGCCTCGCCGGTCCACAGCAGCACCCGCTTGCCGTCGCCGCTGACCTCGAAGTGCTCGGCGTCGGCGCCGATCTCCTCGATGCGCTGCTGGACCAGGTCGTAGCGTTCCAGGCGGGTCTTGGGCTCCGGCGCGTCGAGACCGGCACGGGAGTCGCCGAGCACGCCGCGCACGGGGTGCCGCAGCCACAGCACGCCGTCCTTGGCCGTCCGCAGCCGGGAGTAGCGCGCGGCCTCGACGGGGAACGGCACGATGCGGTCGAGCAGGCCCTCCAGGTCGACGCGGGTCGCGGGCGTGCCCTCGCTGTCGGGCGTCTCGGCTCCGGGAACGTCCGGGGTGTCGAAGGGGCGGCCGTGGCGCTGCGGCCCGAACGGCGAAGGTGTCGTCGCGGCGAGCGTGATCAGGTGCGGGCGCGAGCCGCTGACGAACGCGAGGTCGAAGGCGTGCTCGTCGTAGACCGGGTCGAAGGAGCGCGCCGACAGGAACGCCAGGTGCTTGCCGTCGAGCGTGAACGCGGGCGCGTAGTCCCGGAATCGCAGCGGGGTCGCCTCGCTGACGGACAGGTCGGTGGCGTTGGCGAGCTTGAGCTGGCGCAGGTCGTGCGGTCCCGGGTGCGACCAGGCGAGCCACGCCGAGTCCGGCGAGAACGCGAGCCCTGTGGCGTTCCCGTCCTCGCTGCGGTCCACTTCCCGTACGTCGCCGCTGTCGCGCTCGACGAGCAGGATCCGGCCGTCGTGCGAGGCCACGGCGGCCCGGCCGCCGTCGGGCGCCACCGTCAGGGTGAGCACCCGGCCGAGCCGTCCTGCGCCGAGCCTGCGCGGTGTGGCGCCGGGCGCGGCGCCGGTGGCGGGCGCGAACTCCAGGGCGTCGTCGCCCTCGGCGTCCGTCACCCACACGACGTGTTCCTCGCCGTCGACGCGGAAGGTGTGCGGGAGCCGGGCCCGGACGCCCGGTGCGGCGGCGAGCGCGCGGGCGGGGCCCGCGCGGTGGGTCACCCAGTGCACGGCGCCGCGTACGTTGACGGCGCTGCCGCGTCCGGTGTGGTCGGGGGACGCGGCACCGAACCAGTGCGCGGCGTCGACGGGCCGGGGCTGGAGGTCGACGCGCTGGCCGCCGAGGCGGATGTCGAGCCGGCGCGCCTCCACGCCTTCGTCGAGGCCGTCGACGATCCACAGGTCACCGGCGCTCGCGTAGACGACCCGTTCGCCGTCGGTGGCGGCATGCCGCGCGTAGAAGCCGTCGATGGGCGTGTGCCGTCGCAGCTCGGTACCGTCGGGGAGGGAGGAGTAGAGCGCGCCGACGCCTTCGTGGTCGGAGAGGAACGCGACGCGGTCCCCCACCCACATCGGGTACTCGATGTTCCCGTCGAGTTCGGCGTGCAGGCGCCCGAACTCCCCCGCGCCCTCCCGGTCGATCCACAGCTTGCCGGCCGTGCCGCCCCGGTACCGCTTCCACCAGGCGGCCTCCCGCCCCATCGTCGCGGACAGCAGCAGGGTCCGGTCCTCGGGCCCGAACGCGACGCCGCCCACGGGCCCGTACGGCAGCGTCTCGGCGGGTCCGCCGTCCAGGGGCACGGCCCGCGCCCAGCTGCGGCGCAGCGAGGCCTGGCCGTGCGTGGTGGTGGCGAGCACTCGCCCGTCGGGTGTCCAGCCGCGCACCTGGGTCGTCCAACTCCCCCAGTGCGTAAGCCGCTTGGCGGATCCGCCGGCCACCGGGGCGGTGTGCACCTCCGGTGCTCCGTCGCGCCGCGAGGTCCAGGCGACCGTCTCGCCGTCCGGGGAGAGCCGGGGATGACCGACGGGCATGTTGTCGGCGCTGACCCGCCAGGCGCGGCCGCCGTCGAGCGGCGCGGCCCACACGTCGTCCTCGGCGGTGAAGACCACCAACTCGCCGTGCAGGTGCGGGAACCGGAGGTACGCAGGAGTCGTCACCCGGCCCAGCCTAAATTTGGCCGCGCCCCACGTCAGCCCGTCTGATCACTTGCCCTTCACTTCCGCCTTCACTTCCCCTGGAAAGTCGGCGGGGGCGCGGTCACCGTGACGGTCTCGGTGACGGTGCTCGTGGCGCCGGGCTGCGGCTGCTGGGGCGGCGGATCCTCGGAGGGGGCCGGTTCGGGATCCTTCGAAGGCCCGGGGTCGGGGTTCTTCGGGGCCGAAGTGGCGTCGTTCGCCGCGCAGTTGCCGAGCACGCCGTAGCTGAACCACACCTTTCCGTCGATGCGCGCGATGACCTTTCCGCGCACACAGGCGCCTGCGACGACCCCGTACACCCACCCCTGTACGTTGACGTCCTTGCCGTCCTTGGTCTTCCCCCGGCAGTCGACCTTCACTTCGCTGGGCGCCGATTCACCGGAGGGCGTGGGCCCGCGGTACACGGCCGTACAGCTGAGCCAGGCGACCTTGCCGTGCTGCCGGTTCAGCTCAGTGGTGGCCTGCTGGTCGGTGGTCGCCGCGACCTCGGACGGGTTGAGGTCGCCCTCGATCGGCTGACACGCGACGCCCGTGGCGACGACGGCAGCGACGAGGACCAGCCCGCCGAACCCTCTCGATCCCCGCATGCACGGCAGAATGCCAGTGGACGTACAGGGTCGGTAGTGCTGTTGCGGCCACTATGGGAGCGACCGGCGTACGGGCCGCCTACCCCCAGCGTCCCGTGCGCCCCAGCAGCAACGCCACCGCCGCCGTTCCGGCCGTCGACGTGCGCAGGACGCTCCGCCCGAGCCGCATCGGCTGCGCCCCGGCCTCCTCGAACACCGTCAACTCCTCAGGCGAGACGCCGCCTTCGGGGCCGACGACGAGCACGATCTCGCCGCTGTCCGGAAGCCCGGCCGAAGCAAGCGCCCCGCTCGGGGCGTCCCGGTCCTCGTGCAGCACCGCCGCGAAGTCCGCCCCGGCGAGCAGCGCCGCGACCTCCTTCGTCGTCGCGGCCTCCCCGACGACCGGAAACCGCACCCGCCGCGACTGCTTCCCGGCCTCGCGCGCGGTGGCCCGCCACTTGCCGAGCGCCTTGAGCCCGCGCTCGCCTCGCCACTGCGTGATGCACCGGGAGGCGGCCCACGGCACGATCGCGTCGACGCCCGTCTCGGTCATGGTCTCCACGGCGAGTTCGCCCCGGTCGCCCTTGGGCAGCGCCTGTACGACGGTGATCCGGGGCCGCTCGTCGGGCTCCACCCGCACGGGCCCCGCCGCGACTTCGAGCCGGTCCTTGCCCTCGCTGCCGGTGACGACGGCCTCGCACCAGGAGCCGAGCCCATCGGTGAGGGTCACCGTCTCCCCGGCTCGCAGCCGCTTCACGGAGACGGCGTGCCGCCCCTCGGGCCCGTCGAGCACATAGGCGCGGTCGCCGGGTACGGGCCCCTCGACGACGAATACCGGAGCGGTCATCAGGCGGCGCCCCGCTGCGTCAACGCGGCCTTGGCGGCGTCGAGTTCGGCGGCGAGCACCTCCACGAGCTGCCCGGCCGGAAGCCCCCGCGCGAGCCGGTGCCCCTGCCCCGCCCACAGCGCCATGCCCTGCGGGTCACCGGCCTTGGCCGCGGCCTTGCGCAGCGGCGACGTCATGTGGTGGACCTGCGGGTACGCGGCCGGGGCGTACGGTCCGTGCTCGCGCATGAACCGGTTGACGAGCCCGCGCGCGGGGCGGCCGGAGAAGGCACGCGTCAGTTCGGTCCGGTTGAACAGCGGATCGGTCATGGCCTGCTTGTGCGGCTCCGGCGCCCCGGACTCCGGGGTGACCAGGAACGCGGTGCCGAGCTGTGCGAGGTCGGCGCCGGCCGCGAGCACCGCGGCGATCTGCGCGCCGCGCATGATCCCGCCCGCGGCGATGATGGGCAGCTGCACGGCCTCGCGCACCTGCACGATCAGCGAGAGCAGCCCGACCCCGCTCCCGTCGGCCTCGGGGTTGTCCCGGTGCGTGCCCTGATGCCCGCCGGCCTCGATCCCCTGTACGCACACCAGGTCGGCGCCGGCCTCCTGCGCGGCCTGCGCCTCCTCCACGGTGGTGACGGTGACGCCGGCCTTCGTACCGACGCGTTGCAGCGCCTGTACGACCGCGCGGCGGGGGCAGCCGAAGGTGAAGGTGACCAGCGGGACGGGGTCGTCGACGAGAATCGCGAGCTTGGCGTCGTAGCCGTCGTCGCTGCAGCTGTCGGTCTCGCCGAGGGGGGTGCGGTACCAGGTGGCCTCGCCGGCGAGCTGGTTGCGGTAGACCTCGACGCTGGCCGGGTCGGCGTGTTCGGACTGCGGCATGAAGAGGTTGACGCCGAAGGGCCTGCCGGTCAGTGCCCGCGCCTGTTTGATCTCCTGGTACATCCCGTCGGCCGTTTTGTACCCGGCGGCGAGAAACCCGAGTCCGCCGGCCTCGGTCACGGCGGCGACCAGTGCGGGGTGCGAGGCGCCGCCAGCCATGGGGGCCTGCACGATCGGGAGGGGGCAGAGATCGGTGGGTGCGGAGGACATGCTCGCATCGTGCCACGTCCCCTCCGGGCCACCGAATCGCCCCTTGAGCCCACCCGGCACCCGCTTCGGGGCTCCGCCCCGGACCCCGCTGCTCAATCGCCGCAGGGGCTTGAATTGCCCACCCGCCGCGGGTCTGGAAAACCCAACCCCCACAGGTCTGGAAAACCCAACCCCCGCAGGTCCGGAAAGCCCACCCCGCGGGTCCGGAAAACCCAATCCCCGCGGGTCTGAAAGATCAATCGCCGGCGGGGCTTGATTTTTAAATACCCGCCGCCGGGAGAGGAGGTGTATTTAGAGCCTGAGGGGGATTTTGGTG
>NZ_JBEOVM010000194.1:0-6052 GCF_040295505.1 Streptomyces sp. NPDC002790
CAGCCCCCGCTCTACCGGTTCCTGCCACGTACCGCCAAGTTCAACGGACTACCGGTACGTGACAGGAACCGGTCCATGTGCCGTCCCGCGTCCCGGTCAGGTGGCGCCGGGCAGGTAGTTGTCGTTGTGCACCGGTGGGGTGGTGTGTCCGGTGTAGGCCAGCGGCCCGTAGGCCAGGCCGCCCACGCCCAGGGCGAAGCCGGCCACGTCCGTGCGGGTCCAGGCGTGGGTGAGGCCCCGCAGGCCGTCCATGGTCGGCAGCCTCAGGATCGACGAGGGGGACCGGAAGCCGTTCGCCAGGATGTTGGACAACACCGAACTCACCGCACTGGTCGGGTTCCGCATCGACCTGGCGACGAACGCGAGATCGTCGATCTTGGATCCGATG
Source organism: Streptomyces sp. NPDC002790 (assembly GCF_040295505.1). Classification (NCBI taxonomy): domain Bacteria; kingdom Bacillati; phylum Actinomycetota; class Actinomycetes; order Kitasatosporales; family Streptomycetaceae; genus Streptomyces; species Streptomyces sp. NPDC002790. The sequence continues at coordinate 389 of NZ_JBEOVM010000194.1, forward strand.
CCCTTCACCGCGTTGACGATGTCGGTGGGGAGCCTTCTGAAGTCCTTGCCGGAGATCCAGATGTTCCTGGGGATCTTCCCCATGGCCTCGGGAATCTTCTTGAACTCGCCCAGGAACTCGTTGAACCCGCTGCTGACCTTGCTGATGCCGCCGCTCGCCCCGCCCACCTTGACCGCGGACGTGACCGACTTGGCGATCGAACCGACGCCCTTGAGGACGGCGCCGCCGCCGAGGAACAGCCCGATGCTGCTCAGCACGATGCCGAGGACGTTGAACTCGCCCGTCTCCGCGCTGATGGACATGTTGATCCCGAACGCCGTCGCGCCGGTCACGAAACTGCCGATGGTCAGGGCGAGTCCGACCCCCTGAAGACCGGGCACCAGCATGGCCAGCACACCCAGCACACCGCTGATGATGCCCAGGACGAAGCTGAACGTCTTGCGGATCTTCTCCCAGAGGCTGTAGCCGTCGACGGACTCGCCGCGGGCGTCGTCGAGCTTCTGGGCGGCGGTGGAGGCGTCCTGTTCGCGTACTTCGCGGGCGTCTTCGGCGAGCGCCCGGGCGGCGTCGAGGTCGGCTTGCGCGTCGTCGGCGTGTCCCTGGGCGGTGGACTGTTTGCTGTGCGCCTCGTCCAGCGCGCGGCGGGTGCTCGCGCGGGCCTCGTGGTCGTCCGGCGGATGGTGCGCGGCGTCCAGCCGCCCGATGTCCGCACCGGCGGCCTTCACCACCTCGGTGGCCGACTCCAGCCGCTCCTTGGCCTCCCGTCCGTCCGCCAGCGCCCTGTCGGCCTTGTGCTGCACGTCGAGCAGCGAGTGCGCGTACGTGTCGAGCGCGCCGGCGGCCTGGTCGTAGGAGCTGTGCAGCTTGCGGACCTGCTCGGCCAGATCACCGAGCTTTTCCCGGAGCTTGTCCATGGACTTGCCCTCACCGGCCTGGTTGTCCTCGAGCCGGGAGAGCAGGGGCAGGGCGTCCCCCGCGTCGTCGGCCACCGAGCGGTAGCCGCGCGCGAGTCTGCCGAGCATCTCCGCATCGCCCGGGGCCGGATCGTCGGAGAACCCGAATACGTCCTGCCAGTCGGACGACGGGGGGCGTGCCATGGATGTCACCTCACTATTCGTCACACGCTCTCTTATGCGGTGATTCGTTGCGGGCGAGGACTACTCCTCGAAGTATCCGCCGGGAGCGAGGATCGCGTAATGGAAATACAGCGGAAGGTCGTCTTCCGGGTCCATCGGCACGTCTCGACTCGTGTCCCGTGAAAGCAGCAGGGCGACTTCGGGGAAAACAGTCACTTCGTCGTCGGGTTCTTCGTCCTCGTCGAGTGTTCCGACGGAATTTCCTTCTTCCGTCAGGATGCGAACGAGCTCCCGGGCGGGTGTCCGGAAGATGTCTCTCCCCGAGAAGGTCACCTGCACGTCGGCGTCGTCGTCCTCGAACCTCCAAGCTTCGACGGCGGTCAGCGTGGCACCGTCGTCGCAGATGAGCACCACCTCGAACTGCGGGTGCGCGACGACTGCCTTGAAGTCTCCGAACTCCGGGTCCGGGGCGGTCTGTGAGACGTCTCCCCACGCGGAGGCGATGCGCACTGCCTCCTCGAATGGGGTTCCGAAAAGCAGTGGGCCCATACCCCGACCCGGCGACATTTCTAGCTGCACTGTGCTTCTCTCACTTCAGGAGCTTGTAGTCGATCGTCCAGTTGTTCTTCTTCAGCACATCCTGGAACCCCTTGTTGGTGCGCATACTGATCACCGCGTCCTCGATGTGCGTGTTGTACTTGTTCCCGAACTTCGACCGCACGTCCTTGATCTCGACGGCCATCGCCTTGTCGAACCTACCCTGCTTCACGTAGTTCCGTTGAAGGGCTTGCGTCCTCTGTGCCGCCTTGCTGGAACCGGTGCTTGTCAATGCACGGTGGTCGACCTTTTCCATCCGGATCGCGGGACCACTGTGTGCGGTCAGGTTCGGCTTTACGCGACCCACGTACGCCGTCTTCGCAGGCATGTGGTGGATCTCGTTCCCGGATCGAGCAGGAGTCAACGCGCCGTACCAGCCCCCCTTGTCAGTACATGACGATGGTGCGAGTCCAAGAACGTCCGTGCTCTGGCGTGGATTGTTTACATATCCGACCGGGTTCGGTGCCGGTTCAAGACCCAGCGGGTCCGGGGACGTATACCGTCCGGTCTCCGGATCGTAGTGGCGGAAGTAGTTGTAGTGGAGGCCGGTTTCGGGGTCTTCGTACTGTCCCGGGAAGCGGAGCGGGGTGGTGGCTGTGGCCTCGCGGTTGCGGGTGGTGACGCCCCACATGGTGGTGCGCGAGTGCCAGGCGATGTAGCCGGTTTCGTCGACGAGTTCGGTGGGGGTGCCGACCAGGTCGGTGACGATGGCGAAGAAGCGGGAGTCCCACTCCTCCTTGGTGAGGTCCTCGGTGGGGCGGGGCTTGCGTTCGAGCTGGGTGAGCGGGCGGTCGTCGTCGTGTTCCCAGGTGAGGGTGATGCCGGTGATGCTGTCGGTCTGCTCGGCGAGGGTGTTGCCGTCCCAGGTGAAGTGCACGGAGGCGGCGACCGAACCATCCTCGGCCATACGGTACTTGGCGGTGCGGCGACCGATCGGGTCGTAGGTGTAGCGCCACTCAACGCCGTCTGGTGTCGTGCACGAGACGAGGCGGTCCTCGGCGTCCCATGCGTAGCGCCAGGTGTCGGGCTTCTTCGACAGCCGGCGCTTCTGGCGCAGCACCATGCGGCCCGCGGCGTCGTGCTCGTAACGCACGCCTCCCGCAGTCTCGACGCGGGTGCCGGTGTAGGTGCGTTCGCCGCGGGCCTCGGGGCGCCCACCCTTCTCCGGCCAGGTGGCCTCGGTCTGGTTGCCTGCCTGGTCGTAGGCGTAGGACTCGGTCCAGCGGTCGGCCGTCACCGTCAACGGGCGTCCGACAGAGTCGAGTTCCATCCGTTGGACAGTGCCGGTGACCGCATCGGTGACGGCTGTGAGGTGGTCGTCCGCGCGGTAGGTGTAGCCGCGGCCGCGCAGGGATCGGCTCTGTGCGACGAGACCGTGGGCGACCGTACGGCCCACCGAGTCCCAGGTGGTCGACGCTTCCACGGTCGAGGTCTCCGTGCCCCAGACACGGGCCAGTTCGCGGCCGAGGACGTCATGAGTGAAGCCCAGGCGGTGTCCCTCGGTGGTGAGGGCGTCGCGGTTGCCGGCCGCGTCGTAGCCGAGTTCGGTGACGGCGCCCGTGGGCGTGACACGGGAAGTGCGGCGGCCGAGGACGTCGTAGGTGAAGCGGGTGGTGCGGCCGTCGACGGTCTCGGCCAGAGCCCGCCCCATGACGTCCCGCTCGAACTCCAGCGTCGTATGGGGGGAGGCCGCACGGACGAGCTCCCCGTTCACGTCGTACGTGTACGACGTGGACGCCCCCCCGACGCTCTTGGCCAGGGGATCACCGACGGCGTTGTACTGGAAGGTGATCTGCTCGCCCAGGGGTGTGGTGCGGGAGACCACACGGCCCACGGCGTCGTGTGTGTAGGCGATTTCGCGGTCGTCGAAGTCGGACTCGCTGGTCAGCCGCCCCGCACGGTCGAGGGCGTAGTCCCAGGTCAGGCCCTGCGGGTTGGTGACCTGAGTGAGGCGGAGCTCGGGGTCGTAGGCGAAGGTGTAGCGGACGCCGTCGGGCCCGGTACGGGCCGCTAGCTGGTCGAAGTGGGTGTACTCGAAGCTGGTGGTGGCACCCGTGGGGTCCGTGTGGGAGAGGCAGTTGCCCTCCGCGTCCCAGGTCAGCCGCTCGCTCCGGCCGTCGGGCGTTGTCCGCTCCGACAGGTGGCCCTCGACAGTCCACACCGCGCGGGTGACCGCGCCCAGTGGGTCGGTGACGGCGGTGAGACGGCCGAACGCATCACGTTCGATGGTCGCCCTGTTGCCGGCCGAGTCGCCGATTGCCAGGGGGAGGCCCGTGTCGTCGACCTCGTAGGTGAACACTGTGCCGGACGCGTCCGTGGCCGAGGCTATGGCGCCGCTGGGGTGATGGGTGAACCGGTCCGTGGCTCCGTCCGGGGCGATGACGGTCGTCAGGTTGCCCCGCTCGTCGAACTCCTGGTGCCAGGTCGCCCCGTCGTGACCCGTCGACGTGGTGAGGAGGTTCAGTGCGTTGTACGTCGCCGTGGACCGGGTTTCGTCGGGGAGCTTGATGGCGGTGGCGTTGTGGGACCGGTCGTACTCGAAGCGGGTGGTGTTGCCGAGGGCGTCGGTGCTGGACAGGAGGTTGTCGTAGCGGTCCCACTCGGAGCGGACGGTGTTGCCCAACGGGTCGGTCTCGCCGACGACTTGGTAGAGGTCGTTGAGCTGGTAGACGGTCGTGGCGCCGCAGCCGTCGGTGTAGTGCGTGCGGCGCTCGTTGGGGTCGTAGGACCAGCGGGAGGAGAGGTATCCGTCGGGGCCGATGGTCTCGGTGATGCGGTGGGAGTCGTCGTAGACGTAGCGGTAGGTGGAGTGGTTGCGGTCGGTCCAGGAGGTGATGCGGGAGGCGTCGTCGTAGCCGAAGACCAGGGCCTTGCCGGAGGAGTTGATGACGTGGGTGAGGTTGCCGTCGGCGTCGTGCTCGTAGGTCATGACCTCGACGGGGCCGTCGGGGGTGGTGACCGAGAGGCCGGTGATGAGGCCGGCGACGCAGCGGACCTGGGCGCGGTATCCGCCGGAGTGGAGCAGTTCGGTGGGGGTGCCGTCCTCCAGGCGGTTCACGGTGACCGCGTTGTCGTTGCGGTCGTGCCAACGGGCCAGCCAGTAGAGGCCGTTGTCGTCGTCGGGATGGTCCGCGAAGGTCTGGACGAGACCGGAGTGCGGGTCGGCCACGCGGTACGTGACCCGGCCCGTGGTCTCGTCCGTTCCCGCGCAGGTCAGCGGGATACGAGCGCCTTCGTCGGGCCACACCGGGTCGGTGGACTCGTCGGTGGGCAGGCTGGGGTAGGTGAGGATCGACCCGTCCTCGCGGGCCCACCACACGCGTCCCCGGTCGTCGATCTCCAGGCGCTCGTCGAGGACGGAGGCCCAGGAGGGCCCGAAGAACTGGCCGCAGCGGTAGGTCGACAGATACGTCCGGGAGATCGTCAGCGACAGCAGGCCGGGCAGCGTCAGATCGGTCTGTGGCAGAACCATCTCACCGCTGGCCACGTCGACCGGGTCGGTCGCGCATTTACGGCTGCCCAGACCCCGGCCCACGCCGCGAGCGTCGCCCGCCTTGGCTGAGGCGGGTTTGACGCCCTTGAGCGCGGAGCCGATCCCCTTGACACCCTTGAGCAGCGCACCGCCACCCGCGACCAGTCCCACGACGCCGAGGATGATCTCGCCGATGTCCCAGTCGCCGGTCTCGGCCATGATCGACATATTGATGCCCAGTGACGCCGCACCGGCGACGACGGCCCCGATGGTGAGCGCAATCCCCAGCCCCTGCAGACCAGGAATCAGCAACGCCAGCACACCCAGCACGGCACTGATGATGGCCAGGGCCTTGCTGAACGCCTTCTTGATCTTGTCCCAGAGGCTGTAGCCCGCCACGGATTCGCCGCGCGCGTCGTCCAGCTTCTGGGCGGCGACGGAGGCGTCTTCCTCGCGTACTTGGCGTGCGTCTTCGGCGAGCATGCGGGCGGCGTCGAGGTCGGCCTGCGCGTCGTCGGC
>NZ_JBEOVM010000195.1:0-6040 GCF_040295505.1 Streptomyces sp. NPDC002790
CGCTTTCCGGCCTTTCGGCTTTCCGGCGAGTCCGACTCTATCAGATCCTTTCGGGCCTGATTTCCAGTCAGAGGGGCTTGATGTGCTCAGCCGTCGCGGGGGCATGAGTTGCTCAATCGCCGCAGGGGCTTGATGACAAGCGCCGAGAGAGTGCGCATTCCAAGCACCGCGAGGGTGCGCATTTCAAGCACCGCGGAGGTACGCACTTCAAGCACCGCGAGGGTGCGCGTTCCAAGCACCGCGGAGGTACGCACATCAAGCCCCTGCGGCGATTGAGCAGCGGGGTATGGGGCAGAGCCCCAAGCTCAACCCCGGGTGGCCTCGCGGGGGTAGACGGCCTCCTGGGCCACCTCCCGGGCCATCAGCAGCGCGCCCCGCAGGACCGCCCCGCCACCCAACTCCCCCGCCCGCACCTCCGTCGGGAGGGGCGACATCGTGGCCAGGCGAACCGCGACGCGCTCCGCCAGCGCCGCGCCGCCCGCGCGGCCGATCTCACCCGCGAGGACGACACAGCCAGGGTCGAGCACGGCCACCACCGCCGCCGCACCGAGCACTACCCGGTCCGCCAGCGCGTCGAGGAAGCGGGCATCGGCGTCGCGCACCACGTCCGCCGCCCGCTCGACCGGCTCCCCCGGGCCCACGAGCCCGTGGGAGACGGCCAGTTCGAGGATCGCGGCCGATCCCGCGAGGGAGTGGAAGCCGCCTTCGCAGCCCGTGGCCGACGGGAGGCCACCCGTCCCCGGCACCGGCAGGAAGCCGACCTCACCCGTGCCGCCGGAGGCGCCTCGGCGCAGCTTGCCGTCGAGGACGACCGCCGCGCCGATACCGAGCCCGAGCCACAGGAGCGCGAACGTGTCGCGGTCGCGCGCGGCGCCGTCCTTGCGCTCGGCCACGGCGGCCAGGTTCGTCTCGTTCTCCACCAACACCCGCGCGGGCAACCGCTCCTGGAGCGCGGCGACGAGTCGGCGGTGCCAGCGCGGCAGCCCCGAGGAGTCCCGCAGCTCGCCCGTCGCCGGGTCGATCAGCCCTGGCGCCCCCACGCCCACCGTGTGCAGCCGCTCGGCCCCGGCCTCCTTCGCCGTACGTTCGAGCAGCTCCACGGCACGCTCGACGGCGACGCCTGACCCGTCATCCGGCTCGACCGGCACGGACGCCTCCGCGAGCACCGTGCCCACCAGGTCCGCGACGACGAGCCGCACACCCTCGGTGCGTACGTCGAGCGCGGCGAGGTGGGCCCGGTCGGCGACGATCCCGTAGAGCCGGGCGTTGGGGCCGCGCCGCTCGGCGCCCGCCTCCCCCACGACCGTGATGAGTTCCGCCGCGGCGAGCCGCTCGACGAGGTCGGCGACGGTGGGCCGGGACAGGCCCGTACGTTCCTTCAACTGCCCCGCGGTGAGCGGCCCTTCCTCCTGGAGGAGGCGCAGCGCGAGCCGGTCGTTGATGGCTCGGGCGGTTCTCGGCGATGCGGGCATGGCGGGATCCTACGCGGATATCACTGGCATTATCAGGCAGGGTTCCTGATAGTTTACGGCGGCACGCAAAGGGAGACTTGGGGAGGGCCCGCGGGATGCCGGAACTGACGTACGCACCAGGGGAGTTGAAGCGGGCGCGGTACGCCGTCGCCACCGTCTTCTGCATCCACGGCTCCGTGACGGGGTCGTTCGCGACACGGGTGCCCTGGATCCAGGAGCACGCGGGCGTGAGCGCCGGGCAGTTGGGCCTCGCGCTCGCCTTCCCCGCGATCGGCGCCTCGCTCTCGATGCCGCTGGCGGGCAGCGTCACCCACCGCTTCGGCGCCCGCGCCGGGCTGCGCGGACTGCTCGCGCTGTGGACGCTGGCCCTGATCCTGCCCTCGCTCGCGCCGAATGTGTTCACGCTGTGCGCCGCGCTGCTCGTGTACGGGGCGACCGCCGGCATGTCGGACGTCGCCATGAACGCGCTGGGCGTCGAGGTCGAGACCCGGCTCGACAAGTCGATCATGTCGGGCCTTCACGGGCTGTGGAGCGTGGGCGCCCTGATCGGCTCGCTCGGCGGCACCATCGCCGCGCACCTGGGCTCGGACGCTCGGCTGCACCACGCACTCGCCGCGTGCGTGCTCACCGTGGCGGGCCTGGTCGCCTGCCGCTGGGTGCTCGATCTGCGCCCGACGGAGGACGAGGAGGCGCCGCCGCGCTTCGCGCTGCCGCCCAAGTCGGCGGTGCTGATCGGCGCGGTCGGCTTCTGCGCGGTGTTCGCGGAGGGCGCGAGCCTGGACTGGTCGGCGGTGTACCTGCGGGATGTGCTCGGCACGTCGGCCGGGCTCGCCGCCGCCTGCACCACGGCGTTCACGCTCACGATGGCGGTGGCTCGGATCGCGGGCGACGCGGTGGTGGACCGGTTCGGCGCGGTGCGCACCGTGCGCGTCAGCGGCGTCGTGGCGACGCTCGGCGCGCTGCTCGTGGTGGTCGCGCCGAACCCGGGTGTCGCGATGGCCGGTTTCGGCCTGGTGGGCCTCGGCATCGCGGTCGTGGTGCCGCTCTGTTTCGCCGCGGCCGGGCGCAGCGGCCCGAACCCGAGCCTGGCCATCGCGGGCGTCGCCACCATCACGTACACCTCGGGCCTGATCGCGCCCTCGGCGATCGGCACGATCGCCGACGCGACCAGCCTCGTCGTGTCGTTCGGCCTGGTGACGGTGTTGGCGACCGGTCTCGTGGTGTTCGCGAAGGTGCTGCGCGGCGGCGACCGTACGCGGACGGGGGCGGCGGGCCCCGGCGCGGCGCAGGCGGCGGATCACGCCTCGTAGGCCCGGACCGGTGGGCGGCGGCTCGGTACGAACTCGCACTTACGTCGCATTAACATGAAGCGATCATTCCGAGCCGCACAGGCACCACCCACCTCACGGCCACCACAGAAGGCGGAATCTCTCATGGACCTCGGCGTGCGCTGGAAACTGCACGGCGACGGGCGCACGCCGGCTCCCGGCGCGGTCGTCCGCCCCGACGAGCGGCTCTCCTGGCCGCGCACGATCGGGCTCGGCGCACAGCACGTGGTCGCCATGTTCGGCGCGTCCTTCGTCGCTCCGGGAGTGCATCACTAGGGCTGGCTGGCTCCAGAGGGCCCGATCTATCCCCCTTTATCGACGGATGTTCACGACACGTATTGTTGAAAGGCGTGAGCATCATGTCCCCCGCACCTGCACCTATACGTCTGCGCCCAGCAGCGGAAGACGGCATCCCGGCCACCTTCCGCCGCAAGAAGCGCGGCGTGATCTACGTCCGCGTCTCCATCGCCCGCGCAGACATGATCAGCCCCGAGCTACAGATCACCGCCGCACAGAAGCTCGCGGACGCGAATGACATTGATGTCGTTATCGAGCCGATCATGGACCTCGGCGAGTCGGGCCGTGAGTTCGAAGATCGCAAGATCTCCGAGATCAAGGAGATGGCGCGGAACAAGGAGTTCGATGTCCTGATCCTTTGGATCTGGTCTCGCTTCGGCCGCAACCTCCGCGAAAGCCTCCAGCACCTTGATGATCTTCTTGCCTATGGTATCGAGGTCCGAGCTGCGCACGAAGACTTCGACGGCAAGACGACCATTGGCCGGTTCGCTATCGCTCAGATGCTCAACATCGCGGAGCTGGAGTCGAACCAGAAGTCGGACATGTGGAAGTCGGCGATCGAGCGCCGCAAGAATCGGGGACTCCCGCACGGCAGTGCTGCCCGTGGAAAGTTCGGGTACTACCGCTGCGACACCTGCCCTCCCCCGGAGAAGGGCAAGCCGGTCGAGAAGTGCCCGAAGTGCAAGGAAGGCATCCTCAATCCGATCACCGAATACTGCCCCATCTACGTGAAGCTGTATTCGGACTACGCCGAGGGCCTGTCGGTCCGGAGCATGGTGCTCTGGCTCCGGAAACACAAGATCGTCAATTGGACTGGCAGGGAGATCGACGCAGGAGATCTGTACTCCATTCTCGACACCGGATTCGCCCTGGGCTTCGTCCGGTACACCCTCCCCGAAGAGCTGTACACGGTGATCACCCGAGACGACGGGACCACCAAGCGGAAGCGCAAGAGCGCGCACCGGGACATCACGTCGTACCTGTACTACAAGGGCAAGCACAAGGCCGTGATCGACGACGAGGTTGAGTGCGAGCGGCTGTGGGACGCGTACGTTGCTCGCCGGCTCAGCGGCCGGGACAACGACGACAAGAATCATGATCACTCGGCGAAGTACTCCGTCTCCGGCGTGCTCACTTGCTCGGGCTGTGGTGGCTCCATGCACTCGATGCTGCGGGCCAAGAAGGTCCAGAAGCCGTGGGTGGACGGCAAGCCCGATCCTCGTGATGTTCTGTTCCGGTGCACTCGGCACATGAAGTTCAAGGACTGCCCTGGCAACGGCGTGTACGTGACGCTGGAGACCGCGCAGGGCGCGGCGCGGCAGTACCTCGTGGAGCAGAGCGAAGGTGACGCGGGCGGGGCGCTGAGTGTGGCGTCTCGGATCGAGCAGGTTCAGGCCGACGCGGCGAAGACGTTCGAGGCGAATGCGGACCTGGTCCGACTCAAGGTGATCGACGACGAGATTGCCGAGCTGCGTCGCAAGGAGGACAAGCTGACGGATGCGGTGCTGGACGAGCTGATAAGTCCGGAGGCTGCTCGCCGGAGGAAGGCGGAGTACGAAACGCAGAAGAGCGCCCTCCGTGAGGAGAGCGCTCTGATCCGGAAGCGGATTGCTGACCAGCCGGTGATCATTCCGCGGCCGGGGCCGGATGCTATGGCGTCGGCGTTGGACGTGTTCGATGTGGCTGATCCTGACGACCAGCGTGTGATCTTGAAGAAGCTGGTGCGGACGATACGGGTGCACCGTGGTCGTGATCCGGAGACGAAGACGACGGTGTACCCGATGTGGGTGGCGCCCCCGCCGAAGCCCGAGGTGACGCAGAAGGATGTGGACACGGTGGCTTAGCTCTTGTTGAGCCGGTCCGCGTACTTGACCGTCATTTCGGCGATGGTCTGCCAGAAGTCGTCCATGCAGTCTTCGTAGGGGCGGACTTCGGTGTCCCGGTTCATGTGGTGCTCCTGGAACAGGAAGAGGCCCCCTCGCCCGAGGGGGCCTCTTCGTTGTGCTGTGTCAGATGTCGGTGTGGTCGGGCCACACGACGCGGTGGATGCCGGCCGAGCGGATGAGCTTGGAGCAGTCGCGGCAGGGTGCGCGGGTTATGAAGAGCGTTGCCCCTTGGCAGTCCTGCCAGCTCGCGTGTAGGAGAGCGTTGGCCTCGGCGTGTGTCTCAAGACAGTTCTCATAGCCCGTTCCTGACGGGACTTCAGACGCACACCGTTGGCACTCTCCACGGAGGCAAGACGGGCCTCCCGGAGGCGTTCCGTTGTAGCCGGTCGCTCGTATGCGGTGGTCGGGTCCGACGAGGACCGCGCCGACGCGGCTTCGGCGGCAGTCGCCGCGCGCTGCGACCGCCTGTGTGATGCCGAGGAAGTAGTCGTCCCAGTCGGGGCGTTCATATGGCTGTGCCCTCTCGGGAGTCGAGTTCTTCGGTGATCTCTTGCTCCAGCTCGTAGGCCAGAGTGCGGTCCTCTTCGAGGCTCTTGAGGCCCCAGTGGATGAGCGAGGCCAGGGCCTCAAGCTCTTCGGTGCTGAAGTTGGAGAGCCGGTTGTGGAGGTAGCAGTCAAGGTCGTACTCAGTGGTCGGCATCGTCCTCGCCTTCGGTGACGATGACTGCTCCGGGGTGCATCTCCTTGATCCAGTAGTCCTGGGCCATCTCCTGTGCCAGGACGTGAGGTACGCCGTGTGCGATGGCCTCGGTGTAGATCGTTCCGGCGATGCGGGCGAGCATGAGCGTGATGCTTCCGCGCTTCTCGACGAGGGCTTGATTGAACTCGGTCTCAATGTTGGACACCAGCTCATCAAATGGGTTCTGATCCATGGTGTTTCCTTGATCTGTAGCGTGAGTTGGTGAGTGAAAGGCGGTAGCGGGCATGGCCAAAGAACGGCGTGGGTGTGGAGTGACGGTGTGGCTGTCGGTGGACGTGCGTCAGCGCGCCTTGGCCT
>NZ_JBEOVM010000196.1:0-5933 GCF_040295505.1 Streptomyces sp. NPDC002790
TCGCTGGCCAACTATGTGTCGTCGGTGTCGGGGCGGTTGGGCTGGGATGTGCCGGGGGCGCGGTATGCGCTGTTGCAGGCGCAGGTGACCGACCTGGGTAACACCGTGGTGTTCAGCAGCCTGGTCTCCGGCGGGCAACTGCACGTGCTGGACGCGGAGTTGGTGACGGATCCGGTTGCGGTGTCCGGGTATCTGCGGGAGCAGCGGATCGATGCGATGAAGGTGGTGCCTTCGCATCTGGCGGCGTTGACGGCCGCGGTGGGTGTCGAGGCGTTGCTGCCGGCCGGGTCCGTGGTGCTCGGTGGTGAGGCCGCGCAGGTCGACTGGACGGCGGAACTGCTGGCGGCTGCCGGCGGCCGGAAGGTGTTCAACCACTACGGGCCGACCGAGACCACGGTCGGGGTGGCAACCGGTGAACTGACCGTGGAAGGGGTGGCTGCCGGGGTGGTGCCGATCGGTACGCCGATCGCCAACACCCGCCTGTACGTACTCGACGGGACGCTGCAACCGGTGCCGGTGGGTGTGTCCGGGGAGCTGTATGTGGCGGGTGCCGGGCTGGCGCGCGGGTACGTGAGTCGCGCGGGGCTGACCGGCGAGCGGTTCGTGGCCTGCCCCTTCGGCTCCGGGGAGCGGATGTACCGGACCGGGGACCTGGCCAAGTGGACGGTGGACGGGCAACTCGTCTTCGCCGGCCGGGCCGATGACCAGGTCAAGGTGCGTGGCTTCCGGATCGAGCCCGGCGAGATCGAGGCCGCCCTGCTGACACATCCGGAGGTGTCCCGGGTCGCGGTGGTCGCGCGTGAGGACACCATGGGTGACAAGCGTCTGGTCGCCTACGTGGTGCCCGCCGACACGGATACCGAAGACGTGGACAGCGGCGGCATAGGGGAGTTCCTCGCGCGGCGGCTGCCCGAGCACATGGTCCCCGCCGCGTTCGTGACGCTGGACGCGCTGCCGCTGACCGCCAACGGCAAGCTGGACCGCAAGTCCCTGCCGGCGCCGGAGTACGCCACCGGCGTGGGCCGGGGCCCGGCCACGCCCACGGAGGAGATCCTGTGCGCGGCGTTCGCCGACATCCTCGGGGTGGAGTCGGTGGGCGTGGACGACGGCTTCTTCGATCTGGGCGGCCATTCGCTGCTGGCGGTCCGGCTGGTGTCGCGGATCCGCGTCGTACTCGGTGTGGAGATCGAGGTCCGGACGCTGTTCGAGGCCCCGACGGTGGCCGGCCTGGCGGCCTGGATGGCCGAGGGAGCGGGGCAGGCACGCACGCCGCTGCGGGCGGCGCAGACGCGTCCGGAGCTGGTTCCGTTGTCGTTCGCGCAGCGACGGCTGTGGTTCCTGGGCCAGTTGGAAGGGCCGAACCCGACGTACAACATCCCCGTGGTGGTGTCGCTCGGCGGAGTGGACGCCGCGGTGCTGGGCGCGGCGCTGCGCGATGTGATCGAACGTCACGAGTCGCTGCGTACCGTGTTCCCGGCCGTGGACGGCGAGCCCTACCAGCGGGTCCTTGCCCCGGGGGAGCTCGACTGGGCTGTCCAGGTCACCGAGGTGACGCCTGGCGACCTGTCCGCGGCCGTGCGGCAGGCATCGGAGTACGCGTTCGATCTGTCGGCGGAGCTGCCGGTCCGGGCGTGGCTGTTCGAGGCCGGTCCCGACGAGCAGGTGCTGGTGGTGGTCATGCACCACATCGCCAGCGACGGCTGGTCGATGGGTCCGCTCAGCCGTGATGTGTCGGCGGCGTACGCGGCGCGGCAGCGGGGCCGGGCCCCGGAGTGGCGGCCGCTGCAGGTGCAGTACGCCGACTACGCCCTGTGGCAGCGGGAGTTGCTGGGCGAGGAGTCCGACCCCGACAGCCTGCTGTCGGAGCAGGTGCGGTACTGGCGGGCGACGCTGGCCGGAGTCCCGGAAGAGCTGCCGCTGCCGGTGGACCGGCCGCGGCCCGCGGTGGCCACCCACCGCGGGCACGCCGTGCCGTTCCGGGTGTCGGCCGAGGTGCACCGGCGGGCGACGGAGCTGGCGCGCGCCGAGGGCGTGACGGCGTTCATGGTGGTGCAGGCCGCGCTGGCGGTGACACTGTCGCGCGTCGGGGCCGGCACCGACATTCCCATCGGGTCCCCGATCGCGGGCCGAGGCGACGAGGCGCTGGACGACCTGGTCGGCTTCTTCCTCAACAGCCTGGTGATCCGCACGGACCTGTCGGGCGACCCGGAGTTCCGGCAGGTGCTGAGCCGGGTCCGAAGCGCGAGCCTGGGCGCGTTCGCGCACCAGGACGTGCCGTTCGAGCGGCTGGTGGAGGAGCTGGCGCCGGAGCGGTCGATGTCCCGCCATCCGCTGTTCCAGGTCACGCTGACCGTGCAGACCATGGAGCGCGCCTCGCTCGACATGCCGGGGCGGCGCACCGGCCGTGAGGCCTTCGCCGTGGACGGCTCGGTGCCGGTGCCCGCGAAGTTCGATCTCGACGTGACGATGGTGGAGCAGTTCGACGACCGTCGCCGGCCCGCGGGTTGGCACGGCATGGTGACGGTGGCGGCGGACCTGTTCGACGAACCGGCCGCCGCCAGGTTCGCCGGCTGGTTCGCGCGGGTCCTCGACACGGTGACCACGACGCCTGATGTGCGGCTGACAGCGGTGGACGTTCTCGATGCGCGGGAGCGAGAACTGCTGGTCGACGGGTGGAACGACACCGCCACGGATGTGGTGGGCCCGTCGGTGGTGGACGTGTTCGAGCGGCAGGTGCAGGCCGCGCCCGACGCGGTCGCGGTGGTGGCCGACGGCGTGGAGACGACGTACCGGGAGCTGGCCGCGGCGGCGAACCGGCTGGCCCGTCATCTGCGCGGCATGGGCGTGGGCCCCGAGTCGGTGGTGGGCCTGTGCCTGCCGCGCGGCGCCGGCCTCGTGACCGCGATCCTCGCCGTACTGAAGGCGGGCGCGGCGTACCTGCCGATCGACGGGCGGCTGCCCGTGGACCGGGTGGCGTTCATGCTGGCCGACAGCCGTGCGCAACTCGTCCTGGGCACGCAGGATCTGCTGGACGATCTGCCGGTCGGCCGGGTCCCGTTGGTCGCCCTCGACGACCGCACGACGTCCGCGCTGGTGGACGCCCAGCCGGAGGCCGCGCCGGAGGTGTCGATCGACCCGGCCGCCCTGGCGTATGTGATCTATACGTCGGGGTCGACGGGTGCCCCGAAGGGCGTGGCGATCGAGCACGCCGGAATCGTGAACCTCGTGGCCGCCCAGGGCGGACGGTTCGCGGTGGAACAGGGCGCGCGGGTGCTGCAGTTCGCCTCGGCCGGGTTCGACGCGGCGGTGTCGGAAGTGCTGGTGACACTGTGCTCCGGTGCGGCACTGGTGATGGCGTCGGCGGACGAGTTGCTGCCCGGTGGCGGGCTGGCCGACCTGGTCGCCGGTCACGGCATCACGCACACGACGCTGCCGCCGGCTGTCCTGAGGGCGCTCGGCGCCGCAGGCCTGGACTCGGTGACCACGCTGGTCTCCGCAGGTGAGGCCCTGGACGCGGAGCTGGTCGAGCGGTGGGCACCCGGCCGCCGCCTGATCAACGCCTACGGTCCGACGGAGATCACGGTGTGTGCGTCGATGTCGATGCCGCTCGCGCCCGGAGCCGAACCGTCGATCGGTACGCCGATCGCCAACGTCCGCCTGTTCGTGCTGGACGACACACTCAGCCCCGCCCCCGTGGGAGTCGCCGGCGAACTCTATGTCGCGGGTGCCGGTGTGGCACGCGGATACGTGGGCCGGCCCGGACTGACCGGAGAGCGGTTCGTGGCCTGCCCGTTCGGCTCCGTCGGTGAGCGGATGTACCGGACCGGAGACGTGGTCAAGTGGGCCCCGGACGGCCGGTTGGTGTTCGTCGGACGGGCCGACGAGCAGGTGAAGGTGCGCGGCTTCCGGATCGAGCCCGGCGAGATAGAGGCCGTGCTGTCGGCCCACCCGGAGGTCCGGCAGGTCGTCGTGGTGGCACGCGAGGACACCCCCGGTGACAAGCGGCTCGTCGCCTACGTCGTCCCCGCGGACGACGGCGATGACGACATGGACCTCGCCGGACTGCGGGAGTTCGTGGCCGGACAGCTGCCCGACTACATGATCCCGGCCGCCGTCGTCCCGCTGCCGGTGCTGCCGTTGACGGTGAACGGCAAGCTGGACCGCAAGGCGCTGCCCGCCCCCGAGTACGCCACCGGAGCGGGCCGGGGCCCGGCCACGCCCACCGAGGAGATCCTGTGCGCGGCGTTCGCCGACGTACTGGGCCTTGAGTCGGTGGGCGTGGACGACAACTTCTTCCAGCTGGGCGGGCATTCGCTGCTCGCGGTGCGTCTCGTGTCGCGGATCCGCGCGGTGCTGGGCGTGGAGGTCGAGGTCAGGACCCTGTTCGAGTACCCGACGGTGGCGGGTCTCGCCGCCCAGCGGACCGGGAGCGCACGGCAGGCCCGAACGCCGTTGCGCGCGGCAGCAACGCGGCCCGAGCGAGTGCCGCTGTCGTTCGCGCAGCAACGGCTGTGGTTCCTCGCACAACTCGAAGGCCCGAGCCCGACGTACAACCTGCCCACGACGATCCGGCTGAGCGGCGAAGTGGACGTCGCCGCGCTGGGTGCGGCACTACGCGATGTCATCGGCCGCCACGAGTCGCTGCGGACGGTCTTCCCCGCGGTGGACGGCACGCCGTACCAGCAGGTCATCGATCCTCGGGACCTGGACTGGGAACTGCGGGTCTCTCAAGTGGAGCGCGGCGAACGAGCAGCGGCCGTCGCGCAGGCGATGCGGTACGCGTTCGACCTGTCGGCGGAACTGCCCATCCGGGCCTGGCTGTTCGACTCGGGTGACGAGCAGCTCCTGGTGGTCGTGATGCACCACATCGCGGGCGACGGCTGGTCGATGGCCCCGCTGAGCCGGGACCTCTCGACCGCGTACGCGGCGCGGCTGCAAGGGCAGGCCCCCGACTGGGAGCCGCTGCCGGTGCAGTACGCCGACTACACGCTCTGGCAGCGGGAGTTGCTGGGCGAGGAGTCCGATCCCGACAGCCTGCTGTCGACCCAGACCGCGTACTGGCGCGACACGTTGGCGGGAGCGCCGGAGGAGCTGGCGCTGCCGGTGGATCGCCCGCGACCGGCTGAGGCCGGCCACCGGGGACACCGGGTGCCGCTGCGGGTGCCGGCCGAGGTGCACCAGAGGCTGGCGGAGCTGGCACGGGACGAGGGCGTGACGGCGTTCATGGTGCTGCAGGCCGCGCTGGCGGTGACACTTTCCCGGCTCGGGGCAGGCACCGACATTCCCATCGGATCGCCGATCGCGGGCCGAGGCGACGAGGCGCTGGACGGTCTGGTCGGGTTCTTCGTCAACAGCCTGGTGATCCGCACGGACCTGTCGGGCGACCCGGAGTTCCGGGAGGTGCTGGCCCGGGTGCGGGAGTCGGGCCTGGGTGCGTTCGCGCACCAGGACATGCCGTTCGAGCGCCTGGTGGAAGAACTGGCTCCAACCCGGTCGATGGCACGCCACCCGCTGTTCCAGGTGTTCCTCACCCTCCAGAACACCGACGAGGCGTCGCTGGAGCTACCGGGGGCGCGCACCGGCACGGGCGCCGACTCACCGGACGGAGCGTCGGCGTCGGCGTCGGCCTCGACCTCGGCATCGGCGAAGTACGACCTGAACGTCGGGATCGCCGAGATGTTCGACGCCGAGGACCGTCCGTCGGGCCTGCGTGGCACCGTCACCGTGTCGGCCGATCTGTTCGACGAGGCCACGGCCGGGCGTATGGCGGACTGGTTCGTACGGGTGCTGACCAAGGTGACCGCGGCGCCTGATGTGCGGCTGGCCGCGGTGGATGTTCTCGACGCCGGTGAGCGGGACCGGGTGCTGGTGCGGTGGAACGACACCGCCGCGGCGGTGCGGGATTCGTCCGTGGCCGGGATGTTCGAGGAGCG
>NZ_JBEOVM010000197.1:0-5592 GCF_040295505.1 Streptomyces sp. NPDC002790
ACCGAGATCACCGTCTGTGCCTCGATGTCGCAGCCGCTGACACCGGGAGACGCGCCGACGATCGGCACGCCGACTGCCAACACACACCTTTACGTGCTCGACGAGACGCTCACGCCCGTTCCCGCCGGTGTGACAGGCGAGCTGTACGTGGCCGGAGCCGGCGTGGCACGTGGCTACGTCGGCCGTGCGGGGCTGACGGGGGAGCGGTTCGTGGCCTGCCCGTTCGGATCCGCGGGTGAGCGGATGTACCGGACCGGGGACGTGGTGCGGTGGACGGCGGATGGGCAGTTGGTGTTCGTCGGGCGCACCGACGAACAGGTCAAGATTCGCGGCTTCCGCATCGAGCCCGGTGAGATCGAGGCCGTCCTGTCGGCGCACTCGGAGGTGGCGCAGGCCGCGGTGCTGGCACGGGAGGACATCCCCGGTGACAAGCGGCTGGTCGCCTACGTCGTCCCCGCCGACGGTGACACGGAAGCGATCGGCGACGGCATACGGGACTTCGCCGCGTCGCGGTTGCCCGACTACATGGTCCCCGCCGCGTTCGTCACCCTGACCGAGCTGCCACTGACGGTCAACGGCAAGCTCGACCACAAGGCCCTGCCGGCCCCCGCGTACGCCGGTGCGGCTGGGTCCGGGCGGGGACCCTCGACCGCGCAGGAAGAGATCCTGTGCGGGGTGTTCGCCGAGGTACTGGGTCTGGAGTCGGTCGGCGTCGAGGACGGCTTCTTCGACCTGGGCGGCCACTCACTGCTCGCGGTACGGCTGATCTCGCGGATCCGTGTCGTACTCGGCGTGGAGGTCGAGGTCAGGACCTTGTTCGAGGTCCCGACCGTGGCCGGTCTTGCCACCCGCCTGGCCGAAGCGGGGCAGGCACGGACACCGTTGCGGGCGGCGGGGATGCGCCCGGATCGGGTGCCGTTGTCGTTCGCGCAGCAACGGCTGTGGTTCCTGGCCCAGTTGGAGGGGCCGAGCCCGACCTACAACCTCCCCGCGGTCGTCCGGTTGGCGGGCGACGTGGAACCCGCCGCGCTGGGTGCGGCACTGCGGGATGTCATCGGACGGCACGAGTCGCTGCGCACGGTCTTCCCGGCCGTCGACGGTGAGCCGTACCAGCGGATCCTCGACCCGCAGGACCTGGACTGGGAACTCGACGTGCTCCAGGTGGAGCCCGGTCGGCTGGCCGAGGCCGTGGAGCAGGCGACGCGGTATGCGTTCGACTTGTCGGTGGAAGTACCCATCCGGGCATGGCTGTTCGCGTCGGGGAGCGAGCAGGTGCTCGTGGTGGTGGTGCACCACATCGCCGGCGACGGATGGTCGATGGCACCGCTGGGCCGGGACATCTCCGCGGCGTACGCGGCGCGGCTGACGGGGCAGGCCCCTGACTGGGAGCCGCTGCCGGTGCAGTACGCGGACTACGCCTCGTGGCACCGGGAGCTGCTGGGCGAGGAGTCCGACCCCGAAAGCCTCCTGTCGCAGCAGGTGGACCACTGGAGGTCGGCGCTGGCAGGAGCGCCGGAGGAGCTCGCACTGCCTACGGACCGGCCGCGCCCGGCAGTGGCCGGCCACACCGGTCACCAGATGCCTTTGGAGGTGTCGGCGGCGGCGCACCGGCGAGTGGTGGAACTGGCGCGCGCCGAGGGCGTGACGGTGTTCATGGTGCTGCAGGCCGCGCTCGCGGTGACGCTGTCGCGGCTGGGGGCCGGAACGGACATCCCGGTGGGTGCGGCGGTGGCGGGGCGCACCGACGAGGCGCTCGACGATCTCGTCGGATTCTTCGTGAACACGCTGGTGATCCGCACGGACCTGTCGGGAGACCCGGAGTTCCGGCAGATCCTGGGGCGGGTGCGGGAGGCGAACCTGGACGCGCTGGCCCATCAGGACGTGCCGTTCGAACGCCTGGTGGAGGAGCTGGCACCGTCGCGTTCGCTGGCCCGGCACCCGCTGTTCCAGGTGATGCTGACCGTGCAGAACGTCGACCGGGCGACGCTGGTGTTGCCCGGGGCGATCGCCAGTTCCGGAGGATCGGCAGCCGGTGACGTCGCGACAGCGTCGGCGAGGTTCGACCTCGACCTGTCGTTGTCGGAGATGTTCGACGAGCACGGGCGTCCCGCGGGGCTGCGGGGTGCGTTGAACGCGTCGGCGGACCTGTTCCGCGCCGAGACGGCGCAGCGGATGGCCGGCTGGTTCGTCCGGGTGCTGGAGGCGGTCACCGAGACACCGGACGTTCAGGTGCGCATGGTGGAGCTGCTCGCCGACGACGAGCGCGACATGGTGCTCCAGCAGTGGAATGCCACGGCAGAAGCGATGCCGGACCGAAGTGTTCTGGAGCTCTTCCTGCGACGCGTGGAGCTCTCCCCGGACGCGGTGGCCATGGTCGCCGACGGGGCCGCACTCACCTACGCGCAACTGAACGCGAACGTCGACAGGCTCGCGGGCCGACTGCGCGACGTGCACGTGGGCCCGGAGTCAGTGGTGGGGCTCTGCCTGCCACAGGGCGCCCAGATGATCACCGCGATTCTGGCCGTCTGGCGTGCAGGGGCCGCGTATCTGCCGCTTGACGCGCAACTCCCGCTGGAACGCTTGCAGTTCATGCTCACCGATTGCGCCGCGAGGATCGTCCTCGCGGATCGCGAGATCGGTGCGGAGCTGTCGTTCGAGGCGGCGGGTGTGCCGGTGGCGTGGATCGACGAATGGTGGAACGCCCCGGACGCGGAGACGGTGACACCGCCCGTCGTGGATGCCGCCGGGTTGGCGTACGTGATCTATACGTCGGGGTCGTCGGGGGTGCCGAAGGGTGTGGCGGTGACGCATGGGTCGCTGGCCAACTATGTGTCGTCGGTGTCGGGGCGGTTGGGCTGGGATGTGCCGGGGGCGCGGTATGCGCTGTTGCAGGCGCAGGTGACCGACCTGGGTAACACCGTGGTGTTCAGCAGCCTGGTCTCCAGCGGGCAACTGCACGTGCTGGACGCGGAGTTGGTGACGGATCCGGTTGCGGTGTCCGGGTATCTGCGGGAGCAGCGGATTGATGCGATGAAGGTGGTGCCGTCGCATCTGGCGGCGTTGACGGCCGCGGTGGGTGTCGAGGCGTTGCTGCCGGCCGGGTCGGTGGTGCTCGGTGGCGAGGCGGCGCCGGTCGAGTGGACGGCGGAGCTGGTGCGGGCCGCTGCCGCTGGTGATCGGAAGGTGTTCAACCACTACGGGCCGACGGAGACCACGGTCGGGGTGGCGACGGGCGAGCTGACCACGGGCGGTGTGGTTGCCGGAGTGGTGCCGATCGGTACGCCGATCGCCAACACCCGCCTGTTCGTGCTCGATGGGGCGCTGCGGCCGGTGCCGGTGGGGGTGTCCGGGGAGCTGTATGTGGCGGGTGCCGGGCTGGCGCGTGGGTATGTGGGCCGTGCGGGTCTGACCGGCGAGCGGTTCGTGGCCTGCCCCTTCCCGGCCGGTTCCGGGGAGCGCATGTACCGCACCGGCGATCTGGCCAAGTGGACGGTGGATGGGCAGTTGGTGTTCGCCGGTCGGGCGGACGATCAGGTGAAGGTGCGTGGTTTCCGGATCGAGCCCGGTGAGATCGAGGCTGCCCTGTCGGTGCATCCGGGGGTGTCTCAGGTCGCGGTGGTCGCGCGTGAGGACACTCCGGGAGACAAGCGCCTGGTCGCCTACGTGGTACCCGTGGACACCGATGGCGGCGTGGACACCGGTGACCTGCGCGGCTTCGTGGCGGGCCGGCTGCCCGAGCACATGGTCCCGGCCGCGTTCGTCACGCTGGATGCGCTGCCGCTGACCGCCAACGGCAAGCTGGACCGCAAGGCCCTGCCCGCCCCCGACTACACCGCCGGGGCCGGAAGGGCGCCGGCGACCGTGCAGGAAGAGCTCCTGTGCACCGCCTTCGCGCAGGTCCTGGGCCTGGGGTCGGTCGGGGTGGACGACGGCTTCTTCGAGCTCGGTGGCCATTCGCTGCTCGCGGTACGGCTGATCTCGCGGATCCGTGTCGTACTCGGTGTGGAGCTGCCGCTGCGCGCGCTGTTCGAGGCACCTACCGTGGCCGGGTTGGCCGCGCGTATTGCGGGCCTTGGGTCGGAGTCGACACGGCAGCCCTTGCGGGCCGCGGCGACCAGGCCGGAGCGGATTCCGTTGTCGTTCGCGCAGCGGCGGTTGTGGTTCCTGGCCCAGCTGGAGGGATCGAGCCCGACGTACAACTTGCCCACGACGATACGGCTGGGTGGCGACGTGGATGTCGCCGCTCTGGGTGCGGCACTGCGTGATGTGATCGCCCGGCACGAGTCGCTGCGCACGGTGTTCCCGGCGGTGGACGGCGAGCCGTACCAGCGGATCCTCGACCCGCGGAAACTGGACTGGAACCTCGATGTGTCGCGGGTGGCGCCCGAGGACCTGGGCGAGGCGATTGCGCAGGCGGCACGGTACGCCTTCGACCTGGCTGCGGAGTTGCCGATTCGGGCGTGGCTGTTCGAGGCCGGGCCGGATGAGCGGGTGTTGGTCGTAGTGGTGCATCACATCGCCAGCGACGGGTGGTCCCGCGGCCCGTTGGCGCGGGACCTGTCGGTGGCGTATCGGGCGCGGACGCAGGGTGAGGTTCCGGTGTTCGCGGCATTGCCGGTGCAGTACGCGGATTATGCGTTGTGGCAGCGGGAGTTGCTGGGGGAGGAGTCTGACCCGGGTAGCCTGTTGTCGGAGCAAGTCGACTACTGGCGGCAGGAGTTGGCCGGGGCGCCGGAGGAACTGGTGCTGCCTGCGGATCGGGCGCGTCCTGCGGTGGCGAGTCATGTGGGGCGTCGGGTGCCGTTGCGGGTGTCGGCCGAGGTGCATCAGCGGGTGGTGGAGCTGGCGCGTTCCGAGGGCGTGACGGTGTTCATGGTGGCGCAGGCGGCCTTGGCGGTTGCGTTGTCACGGCTTGGTGCGGGGACGGATGTTCCGGTCGGGTCGCCGATCGCTGGCCGCACCGACGAGGCGCTGGACGACCTGGTCGGGTTCTTCGTGAACACGTTGGTGATCCGGACGGATCTGTCGGGGGATCCGGAGTTCCGGCAGGTGCTGGGACGGGTGCGGGAGGCGGGCCTGGGCGCGCTGGCGCATCAGGATGTGCCGTTCGAGCGGCTGGTGGAGGAGCTGGCGCCGGAGCGTTCGTTGTCCAGGCATCCGCTGTTCCAGGTGATGCTCACCGTGCAGAACACGGAGCGCGATGCGGTGCAGCTCACCGGTGTGGACACCGGTGCCGTCAGGCCGGACGGACCCGGGACCGAGTCGGTGGCTCGGTTCGACCTTGACGTGATGCTGGAGGAGGCCTTCGACGAGGAGGGGCGTCCGGCCGGGTTGCGTGGGTCGTTGATCGCGTCGGCGGATCTGTTCGATGTGGGCTCGGCCGAGGTGATGGTCGAGCGGTACGTGCGGGTGCTGGAGTCGGTGACGGCGACGCCTGACGTGCGGTTGCATGCGGTGGATGTGGTGGGTGCCGATGAGCGTGATGTGGTGTTGCGGCAGTGGAATGACACGGCGGTTGCTGTTGATTCGGTGACGTTGGTTGATTTGTTTGAGGAGCGGGTGGTGGCTGCTCCGGGTGCGGTGGCGGTGGTG
>NZ_JBEOVM010000198.1:0-5591 GCF_040295505.1 Streptomyces sp. NPDC002790
GGACCGGGGGCGGAGCCCCCGGTTTCGGGAAGGGGCGGGGTGGGGGAAATTCACCCCCGCAGAGCCGCCCCCAACGCCCCCGGCAACCCACCCGCATGAACAACCCCAAGCTCCTGCGTGGCCCGAGTAAGCGCCACATACAAATCGCTCACCCCGAACTCCCCGGGCTCAACCACAATCACCCGGTCGAACTCCAAGCCCTTGGCCTGCCGCGGATCAAGCAACACCAACTGCCGCGTGAGATCAGGCTCACCCCCAGCCTCAACCCCCGGCAACCGCGCCGCCAAACCGGCATGAAGCCCCCGCGGCGCAATCACCGCCAACCGCCCCTCCTCCGGCACACGCCCAACCGCCTCCTTGGCCGCAACCTCAACAACGTCATCCGCCCGCACAACCCACGGCCACTCCCCACTCGACCGCACCGACGACGGCGCCTCGTACCCCGGGTGCGCCTCCCGCAGCACGGCCGCCGCAACGTCCATGATTTCGGACGGCGTCCGGTAGTTGACCCCGAGCCGCGTGTGCTCGAAGCGGTCCTCGACGTACGGCGCGAGGATGTCCGCCCACGCCCCGACACTGCCCTCCTCGGAGGTCTGCGCGGGGTCACCGACCAGCGTCATCGACCGCGTCGGCGACCTGCGCATGAGCAGCCGCCACGCCATCTGGCTCAGCTCCTGCGCCTCGTCGACGATGATGTGCCCGAACGCCCAGGTCCGGTCGGCGGCGGCCCGCTCCGCGGCGCTGCGGTGGTCCTCCTCCTCGTACCAGTCGGCGACCCGGTCCGCGTCCACGACGTCGTGCGCGGCGAGCACTTCAGACTCGTCCTCGTCCTCGAACTCGTACGTCTCCGAGCCCTTGGACAGATCGAGCACACCCTGCGCGTAAGCGATCCGCTCCTGCCGCGCCGCCTCCGCCGCGGCCCGCTCGGCACTGTCGTCGTACCCGAGCAGCTCAGCGGCCTCATCAAGCAGCGGCACATCCCCAACAGTCCACTCACCGCAACCCTCGCCTTGGTTCGAAGACACACGCCGAATCGCGTCCGCGTCCTCCCCCGACACGTGCGTGGGCTCAGCCAAATACCCCGCGAGGAACCCCTGCGGCGTCAACTGGGGCCACAGCTCCTCGATGGCCGCATGCACATCAGCGCTGGACGCGACGGCCTTGCCGAGCTGGGCGATGTCGTCGGGGCCGAGGAAGTTCGGGCCGCCGTAGGGGTCGGCACCGATCCGCTCGCTGAGCTGTTCGGTGAGCGCGTCGATCACCCGGAAGGCGAAGTGCGGACGGGCCAGGTTGTGCGGCAACTTGGCGTCCCGGGCCGCCTGCCGGGCCTCGTAGGCGATCTCCCAGTCAAGTACGAGATCACCGTCATCGTGCGGGATCACCAACGGGGCACCCGGCTCGGGCAGCCGCTGCTGGTCCTCGACGGCCAGCGCGAGGCTGTCTGCCATCGCCGCCGAGCCCTTCACGGTGGCCGCGCGCGGCGTGTCCTTGGCCGTGGCGTGCACACCGGGGAACAACTCCCCCACCGTCGACAGCAGCACCCCGGTCTCGCCGAGCCCCGGAAGCACCTCGCCGATGTACTTCAGGAACGCCGGGTTCGGGCCGACGATCAGCACGGCCCGCTTGGCGAGCAGCTCCCGCTGCTCGTACAGGAGGAACGCGGCGCGGTGCAGCGCGACGGCCGTCTTTCCGGTGCCGGGCCCGCCCTCGACGACGAGCACTCCCGGGTGCGGGTGCCGGATGATGCGGTCCTGCTCGGCCTGGATCGTCTGCACGATGTCGCCCATGCGGCCGGTGCGCGCCGAGTTCAGGGCGGCGAGCAGCACGGCGTCGCCGGTCGGGTCCTCGTACCCGGTGCGCTCCGAGTCGTCGAGGTCGAGGATCTCGTCGTGCAGCTCGGTGACGGTGCGGCCGTCGAACGTGAGGTGGCGGCGCCGGCGAAGACCCATCGGCGTATGACCCGTGGCGAGATAGAAAGGCCGGGCCACGGGGGCCCGCCAGTCGATCAGCATCGGTGTGCGCTCGGAGTCGTCCGCCCGAATTCCGATTCGGCCGATGTGGTGCGCCACACCGACTTCTTGATCATCGTCGCCCTTGAGGTCAATTCGACCGAAGCAGAGCGAGCCTTCCACCGCATTCAACGCGGCGAGCAGCCCCGATCGCTCGACGACCAGCAGGTCCCTCTCGAGGAGGGCCTGCTGGCCGGTCCCCACCGGGGTGATCGCATCCCGGACGGAGTCCGCGGCGACGCCACGCAGCTCATCGACGCGCCTGTAGAGCGCGTCGATGTATTCCTGCTCTTTCTGCAATTCCAGGCTGTCCCGGCTTGACAAAACAACTCCCTGCCCGGTACCGTGGTTTTCGTTGGCCCCCATTGTGGGGCCTTTTCTGTGGGCACACAGAAACACTGAATATACCCCGGGCGGGGCCGAATTCCAAAGCCGTCGACAGTCGTCGACAACCGCCGGCGTTGCTCAGACGGTCTCGGCCAATTCCTCCAGAAGCCGCCGCTTCGGCCTGGCCCCCACGCGCGACCACACCGGTTCGCCGTTCTTGAACACCATCAGTGTGGGCATGGACATCACCCCGTACTTCACGGCCGTCTCCGGATTGACGTCGACGTCGATGGCCACGACGTCGAGGCGCTCCCGCTCCTCCTCCGCGACGGCCTTGAGCACCGGCGCCAGCTGCTTGCACGGACCGCACCACTCAGCCGTGAACTCCACGAGCACGGGCCGCTCGGCCCGCAGCACCCGCGCCTCGAAGTCCGCGTCGGTCACATCCCGCATGATCACTCCTCGTCCGTCAGCTCACAGCGCGGCTCATGGGCCTCCGCCGCCAGCGTCTCCATGGCCCTCTCGGCGCGCGCCAACTGCGCACCGACCGTCTCACGTACGGCGGTCAACTCGCCGATCAGCGCATCGAGTTCGGCGACCTTGCTCCGGTACACGGCCAGCGAAGCCGGGCACGAGTCGCCCTCCGGATGCCCCGCCCGCAGGCAGTCCACGAACGGCCGGGTCTCCTCCAACTCGAAGCCGAAGTCCTGCAACGTGCGGATCTGCCGCAACGCCTTCAGGTCGTCCTCGTCGTACGTCCGGTAGCCGTTGCCACCGCGCCGCGCGGGCAGCAGCCCACGCGACTCGTAGTACCTGAGCGCCCGCGTCGTCGTACCGGCGCGGGCGGCGAGCTCTCCGATGCGCATGTCGAAGACGTTAGACCTTGCCGCTGACGTCAACGCCAGTCGACGTGTACGAGGTACAGCAGATACGTGGCCGCGACGGCGAACGGCGCCACCACCGAGAACCCCCGCCGACGGGCCACGAACCGTCCCTCCCACGGCAACAGCCAGGCGGTGGCCAGCGTGAGGAGCGCGACGGTCAGCCCCCAGCCGAAGACGGGTTCGGCGTCCCTGCCGACACCCATCCACGCGAGGAACGCCCCCGGCAGCGTGACCAGACTCGACGCCAGCGGGGCAACCCAGACTCGAAGACGCGACGCGGACGGTGCGGCGGGCTCGGCGGCGAGTTCGGAGATCATGCCTCCATCCAAGACGGACAACAGTTCCCCTACCTGAGTGCAGGTACTCACCTCACATACTCAGCTCACGTACTCAGTTCCCATGATCGGTGCGACCGACTTGATCGGGCACAGGATGTCGGGTCCACCGATACGCACCGCGCCTAGCGTTCAAGACGTCAACAGCACGAACCGGAAGGAGGGGCCAGGTTGCTGGACCGACTCAACCAGGTCATGGACCACATCGAGCAGCGCCTCGAAGAGCCCCTGGACATCGCCGAGTTGGCGCGCATCGCCACCACGTCCGAGTACCACCTGCGCCGGATGTTCTCGGCGCTCGCGGGCATGCCGCTGTCGGAGTACGTCCGCCGTCGCCGGCTCACGGTGGCGGGCGCCGAGGTCCTCGCCGGCCAGGAGTCGCTCCTGACCATCGCCGTGCGCTACGGGTACGGCTCGGGCGAGTCGTTCGCCCGGGCATTCCGCTCCCTGCACGGTGTCGGCCCCGGCGAGGCCCGCCGCACGAAACCGGCACTGGTCTCCCAGCCCCGCCTCTCCTTCCGGCTCACCGTCGAAGGGAACAGCAGCATGCGTTACCGCGTAGTGGACCGCCCCGAGTTCAGCGTCGTCGGCCCGAAGGCCCGGGTCCCCCTGGTGTACACGGGCCCGAACCAGGCGATCATCGACTTCGTCCGCTCCGTCCCGCCGGAAACCGTCTCGGCCCTTCAGCAGCTCTCGAAGGACTCCGCCGAGGATCCCGAGGGCATCGTCGCCGTCTGCGACGACCTGGACCCCGGCCGCGCTGAGGGCAGCGAACTCGACTACTACCACGGGGTGGTGGCCGGCCCGGACGCCCCGGCTCCCGCCAACACCACCACACTCCCCGTGCCCGCCGGCACCTGGGCCGTCTTCACCACGTCGGGCCCGGCGCCGGAGGCCATCCAGGCCCTCTGGGCGACGGTGTACGCGGAGTGGTTCCCCGCAAACCCGTACCGCACCCGCCCCGGCCCGGAAATCCTGCGGACGCAGCTGTCACCGGACGGCGCGACGGCGGACGCGGAACTGTGGCTGCCGGTGGAGCGGGAGCCCTCCTGACCTGACCTGACCGGAAGTCCCCGGCCAATTGTCAGTGCCTGCCGCTACGTTGCCTCCATGAGCCACGATGCAGGCACCCCCTTGTCCGTCGCCCGGTATCTCGACTGCCTGGCCGCCGACTTCGAGCAGCTCCGGTCCGCCGCCACGCCGGCCCCGACGGCCCGGGTCCCGAGCTGCCCGGACTGGACCGTCACCGACCTGGTGCACCACGTCGGGCAGGTCTACGCACACAAGACGCAGGCCGTACTGGCGGCCGCTCCCGGCACCGAACCGGAGTGGCCACCGAAGGGCACGTCCGACGAGGAACCGTTCGCCCTCCTGGACCGCGCCTACACCGAACTGCGGACGGCCTTCGAGACACACGCCCCGGAGGGTCCGTCGGGAACGTGGTACTCCCCGGACCAGACCGTCGGCTTCTGGATCCGCCGCATGGCGCAGGAGACGGTGATCCACCGCATCGACGCCGAACTCGCCGCCGACGGCCCGATCTCCCCCGTCCCGGACGACCTCGCCATCGACGGGATCGACGAACTCCTCAAGGTGTTCACGGCTTACGCGGTCACCGAGTGGTCCGCCTATTTCCGCGAACCGCTGGCCGCGTCGCCGGGCCGGACGTACGAGGTCCGGGCAGAGACCGACAGGGGCGCGACGTGGCGGATCCGTACCGGGTCAGACCCCGATCCCACCTTCACTGTCGAGGACGGCGCGGCCGCGAGCTCCGCGGACGTCACCCTCAGCGGCACACCCGCGGCGCTGCTGCGCGACCTGTGGAACCGCGTGGGCGCCGACGAGACCTCACAGGTGCGGGTCACCGGGGCACCGGAGGCAGTCGAGGAATTGCGAGCCTGCCTCATGATTTCTACGCAATAGAGACGCTGTAAACGCAGAAAAGCCCGGACCGTATCCCGGTCCGGGCTTTCCTTTTAAAATTAGTTCGGCGGCGTCCTACTCTCCCACAGGGTCCCCCCTGCAGTACCATCGGC
>NZ_JBEOVM010000199.1:0-5554 GCF_040295505.1 Streptomyces sp. NPDC002790
GGGCTTGAATATCAAGCCCCGCCGGCGATTGAGCAGGCTTTTCAAGCCCCTGCGGCGATTGAGCAGCGGGGTCCGGGGCGGAGCCCCGCGAGCTCAGCCCCGGGCCAGGCCCAGCGCGTAATCCGCCCACCACGTCCCAGCCGCCGGCCCACCGCGACACGTGCCGTCGGATTCGCCGGGCCGCTTCACCCACAGATTCGCGTCGATCAGGGCGTTGCCCGTACGCGTGCTCGGCGCGGAGCCAAGCGCCCGGCCCGGCGGATTGCACCACGCGTCACCCTGCCCGTCCCCATACGGCCCCGCGCCATTGCGACTCGTGTCGACGACGAAGTGCGCGCCGCCGAGCAGCCCGGAGAGCCGGCGGCCGTACGCCGCGCTGTCCTTGTCCGTCTGGAAGTTGGACACGTTCAGGGAGAAGCCGTCCGCCTTCCCGATCCCGGCCCGCCGCAACGGCTCCACCAGCTTCTTCGCGTCGGGGATCCAGGCGGGGTTGCCGGCGTCGACGTACACCTTGGTGTTCGGCTGCCGCTTGAGGCGGTCGATCGCCGACGACATCAGCGCGTACCGCTCGTCCTCGAACTGCTTCGGGGTGCAGCCGCTGACGATGTGTCCGATCGCGTCCGGTTCGAGGACGACGACGGCCTTCGCCCGCCCGATGCCGGAGGCGAACGCGTCGATCCACTGGTGGTAGAAGTCCGCGCTGTGCGCCCCGCCCGCCGAGTGCTGGCCGCAGTCGCGGTGCGGGATGTTGTACGCGACCAGGACCAGCGTCTTGTTCGCCTTCCTGGCCTGCGCGGCGGCCTCGGAGACCGGCGGGCGCGGATAGTCGCCCGGCGCCCACATCGCCTGTGGGCGTGCGGCGATGCGCTCGATCAGGGCGGCGTCGGAGCCTCGGCCCGCCCGCTTCCACTTCGCGACCTGGTCGGCGGCGTCGGAGTCCGGGTCGACCCAGAACGGCGAGGAGTCGGCCGCGGCGCCGGACGGGGCGGTCCGCTGCGCGGCCTCCGCGGCGGCGTCGCGGCCGCCACCGCCACTGCCCGCGCCGCCGCCCCCACCTCCACCACCGTCGGAGCAGCCGATGGCGACGGTGGACAGGAGGATCGCGGCACTGGTGAGCGCGAAGGTGCGAGTGGGGGTGCGGGTGGGCGTGTGTGCGGGTGGGACGGGCATCCTGCCCCCTGGTTCGGAGCGCGTACAGGGCGTACGAAGGCGTAGAAGAGCGTACGAAAGCGTAAATACCGGGCAATCGTTACACAGGGGTGTCGTTTCGCCGCGCATTAAGCGCCGCGGCAGGCGCCCGGGCCCAATGGTCGAGACGGGGCTGACCGTCATATGACCGCCCGGTAGGGTCGGGGGCGTGCCGAAGCCCCTCTCTCTCGCCTTCGATCCGATCGCCCGCGCCGACGAACTCTGGAAGCAGCGTTGGGGGTCCGTGCCGTCCATGGGCGCGATCACCTCGATCATGCGCGCGCACCAGATCCTGCTCGCCGAGGTCGACGCGGTCGTCAAGCCGTACGGGCTCACCTTCGCGCGCTACGAGGCGCTGGTCCTGCTCACCTTCTCCAAGGCGGGCGAGCTGCCCATGTCGAAGATCGGCGAGCGGCTCATGGTCCACCCCACGTCCGTGACGAACACGGTCGACCGGCTGGTGAAGTCCGGCCTCGTCGACAAGCGGCCCAACCCCAACGACGGGCGCGGCACGCTCGCCACCATCACGGACAAGGGCCGCGAGGCCGTCGACGCGGCCACCCGCGACCTCATGGCGATGGACTTCGGCCTCGGCGTGTACGACGCGGAGGAGTGCGGCGAGATCTTCGCGATGCTGCGGCCCCTGCGGGTGGCGGCGAGCGACTTCGCGGACGAGTGAGAACCGGCGGGTGAGACCCGGGCCACCCGGCCCGGCCGAAGATCGCGCAAAACGGGTGGTTACCCTCGACCCATGAAGAAATCCGTGCTGACCCGCTACCGCACGATGGCCTACGTGACCGGTGTGCTTCTGGTCCTCCTGTGCCTCGGCATGATCGCCAAGTACGCGTTCGGCATGGACGGCGCCGCGGACTTCACGCGCGTCATCGCCATCGCGCACGGCTGGTTGTACGTCGTCTATCTGGTCTTCGCCTTCGACCTGGGCTCCAAGGCCAAGTGGCCGCTCGGCAAGCAGCTGTGGGTGCTGATCGCCGGCACGATCCCGACCGCCGCCTTCTTCGTGGAGCGCAAGATCTCCGCCGAGCTCGAGGGCAAGGTCGCCGGCGGCGACGCGAAGCTCGCCAAGGCGTAACCGCAGCTCAGCGCGCGTATCCCTCCGTGGAGTGGATGCGCGCGTTCTCTGCGACCAGGAGTGTACGTTCGTACGCTCCTCGGTGTACGTTCGTCCGCATGCCCACGGACCACTTCGCCGACGACCCGCGCAGCAACCTGGAGCGGATGCTCGCCGGTGACCTCTACATCGCCGACGACCCGGAGATCGCCACCCGCCAGCAGCACGCCATGCGGCTCGCCGCCCGGTACGAGGACGCCTTCCTCGACGACCCCGGCAAGGCGGGCGAGGTGCTGACCGAGCTGCTCGGCTCCGTCGGTGAGGGCGTCGAGCTGCGGCCGCCGCTGTACGTCGACTACGGCAGCAACATCTCCATCGGCGCCCGCACCTTCGTCAACTACCGGCTGACCGCCCTCGACGTCGCCCGGATCACCATCGGCGAGGACTGCCAGATCGGCCCCGGCGTGCAACTCCTCACGCCCACCCACCCGGTGGAGCCCGGCCCGCGGCGCGACAAGCTGGAGGCCGCGCTGCCCATCACCATCGGCGACAACGTGTGGCTCGGTGGCGGCGTCATCGTCTGCCCCGGCGTGACCATCGGCGCCAACAGCGTGATCGGCGCGGGCGCGGTGGTCACCAAGGACGTACCGGCGAACGTCGTCGCGGTCGGCAACCCCGCCCGTCCCGTCCGCGAGATCTGAGGGGCGCGGGCACATGGCCACAGGGCAGGCGGACCCGCGCCGCCGTGAGCGCATTCTCGCGGCGACCCTCGACCACATCGCCGACGAGGGCGTCGCGGGGGTCTCGCACCGCAAGATCGCCGCGCGCGCCGGGGTGCCGCTCGGCTCGATGACGTACCACTTCGCGGGCATCGACGACCTGTTGCGCGAGGCCTTCACGGGGTTCGCCGACCACATCGTGGCCGTCTTCGAGCGCCACCTGGCGGGTGTCGGCACGCCGGACGAGGCGCGGGAGGCCGTCACCGAACTGATCCACGTGCTCTCCGAAGGTCCCCGGCGCGACCTGGTCCTCACCCAGGAGCTGTACACCCTCGCCGCCCGCCGCCCGGAGTACCGGGAGCTGACGCGGGCCTGGATGGCGCGCAGCAGGCAGCTGCTTGAGCGGCACTTCGACCCGGCCACGACCCGGCAGCTGGACGCGCTCATCGAGGGCCTCGCCCTGCACCGGGCCCTGGGCGAGGCCGGCCCCTACACCCGCGAACTGACCGCCGAGGCGGTGCGATGCCTCACGTCGGGCCGTTTGAGCCCCTGCGGCGATTGAGTAGCGGGGTCCGGGGCGGAGCCCCGAGGCGTCAACCACGGCACCGCCTGCTCAAACGCCGCAGGGGCTCAAACGGCTCGCCGTGGCCCATCGACATTTAGTAGGACGTCCAAGTAAATTTGGAGCATGGACGCTGACGCGATCGAGGAAGGCCGCCGACGCTGGCAGGCCCGTTACGACAAGGCCCGCAAGCGTGACGCGGACTTCACCACACTCTCCGGTGACCCGGTCGACCCCGTCTACGGGCCGCGGCCCGGGGACGCCTACGAGGGCTTCGAGCGGATCGGATGGCCGGGCGAGTACCCGTTCACCCGTGGCCTGTACCCGACCGGGTACCGGGGGCGGACGTGGACGATCCGCCAGTTCGCGGGGTTCGGCAACGCCGAGCAGACCAACGAGCGCTACAAGATGATCCTCCGCAACGGCGGCGGCGGTCTGTCCGTGGCCTTCGACATGCCCACGCTGATGGGGCGCGACTCCGACGACCCGCGCGCGCTCGGCGAGGTCGGGCACTGCGGTGTCGCGATCGACTCGGCGGCCGACATGGAGGTCCTCTTCAAGGACATCCCGCTGGGCGACGTCACGACGTCGATGACGATCAGCGGCCCCGCGGTCCCCGTCTTCTGCATGTACCTGGTGGCGGCCGAGCGGCAAGGAGTGGACCCCGCCGTGCTCAACGGCACGCTCCAGACCGACATCTTCAAGGAGTACATCGCGCAGAAGGAGTGGCTCTTCCAGCCCGAGCCGCATCTGCGCCTGATCGGCGACCTGATGGAACACTGCGCGCGGTCTATCCCCGCGTACAAGCCGCTCTCGGTCTCCGGCTATCACATCCGCGAGGCGGGCTCGACGGCCGCGCAGGAGCTGGCCTACACCCTCGCCGACGGCTTCGGCTATGTGGAACTGGGGCTGTCGCGCGGCATGGACGTGGACGTCTTCGCCCCCGGCCTCTCCTTCTTCTTCGACGCGCACGTGGACTTCTTCGAGGAGATCGCCAAGTTCCGCGCGGCGCGCCGCATTTGGGCCCGCTGGATGCGCGACGTGTACGGGGCGCGCAGCGAGAAGGCGCAGTGGCTGCGCTTCCACACGCAGACCGCGGGCGTCTCGCTGACGGCGCAGCAGCCGTACAACAACGTCGTCCGTACGGCGGTGGAGGCGCTGGCCGCGGTCCTCGGCGGCACCAACTCCCTGCACACGAACGCCCTCGACGAGACCCTCGCGCTGCCGAGCGAGCAGGCCGCCGAGATCGCGCTGCGTACTCAGCAGGTGCTGATGGAGGAGACCGGAGTCGGCAACGTCGCGGATCCGCTGGGCGGTTCCTGGTACGTGGAGCAGCTCACGGACCGGATCGAGGCCGACGCCGAGAAGATCTTCGACCAGATCAAGGAGCGCGGTCTGCGCGCCCACCCCGACGGGCAGCACCCCATCGGCCCCATCACCTCCGGCATCCTGCGCGGCATCGAGGACGGCTGGTTCACCGGCGAGATCGCCGAGTCGGCCTTCCGGTACCAGCAGTCCCTGGAGAAGGGCGACAAGAGGGTCGTCGGCGTCAATGTGGCGGAGGGGTCCGTCACGGGCGACCTGGAGATCCTGCGGGTCAGCCATGAGGTCGAGCGGGAGCAGGTGCGGGCGCTCGGCGGGCGCAAGTCGGGCCGGGACGACGCGGTGGTGCGGGTCGCCCTCGACCGGATGGTGGCGTCGGCACGGGACGGCTCGAACATGATCGCCCCTATGCTCGACGCGGTCCGGGCGGAGGCAACCCTCGGCGAAATCTGCGGGGTGCTCCGCGAGGAGTGGGGCGTGTACACGGAGCCGCCGGGCTTCTGAGGCCCGCCGGGGCGGGGCGCCTGCGCAGGTCGCGCGGCACCGGGCACCGATCTGCACCGTGGCCGACGCCCGCCGTCCTCGTTGCGCGGCACCGTGGCGCCGCCTTGCCCACCCTGCCGCCCAAGGCGGCAGATTGCCCACGGCGGCGACGGCCCGCCGTCGCGGGCGGGTGAGCCGGCTACCGGTGGC
>NZ_JBEOVM010000200.1:0-5552 GCF_040295505.1 Streptomyces sp. NPDC002790
GTGGTCGCGGTGCCCCCGGTGCGCCCCTGGGTGTGGGAGGGCGGGTCCCCGCCCGGGGGGGATTGTGTGGTTTGGGGGGCCACCGTACGGTGCCGCCCCCGAGCCGTCAGGCCTACGCCTTGATCGGCATCAGTGGTCGGGTCACCAGACGCGGCAGCGCGTACGGCAGCGCCCCGTACCAGGCCCGCGCCACCGCGAACCCGAACGCCAGGCACAGCATGCCGCCCACCGCGTCCAGCCAGAAGTGGTTCGCGGTCGCCACGATGACCACCAGGGTCAGCACCGGATAGAGGAGCCCGAGGACCCGCACCCACGGCACCGAGGCGAGCGCGAAGATCGTCATGCCGCACCACAGCGACCAGCCGATGTGCATCGACGGCATCGCCGCGTACTGGTTCGACATGTTCTTCAGGTTGCCCGAGGCCATCGAGCCCCAGGTCTGGTGCACCGCGACGGTGTCGACGAAGCCGCCGCCGCTCATCAGCCGCGGCGGCGCCAGCGGATAGAAGTAGTAACCGACGAGGGCGACCACCGTCGTCGCGAACAGCGCGAGACGGGTCGCCGCGTAGCGGCCGGGATGGCAGCGGAACAGCCACACCAGCACGCCCAACGTGATGACGAAGTGCAGTGTCGCGTAGTAGTAGTTCATGCCGACGATGAGCCAACTCACCGAATTCGCGGCATGGTTGACGGTCTGCTCGGCGGCGATCCCGAGGCTGTGCTCCGCCTGCCAGATCCAGTCGGCATTGCGCAGCGCCTGCGCCTTCTGCTCCGGGACCGCGTTGCGGATCAGGGAGTACGTGTAGTAACTCACCGCGATCAGCAGGATCTCGAACCAGAGGCGGGGGCGCCGCGGCGCCCGAAGGCGACGCCCGGCGCGGACTTCCGCGATGGGTGAGGGTGTGGCCCCTTTTCGGCCTTCACGTGTCGTCACGGTCATTTCACCCATAGGCACAGAGTCTGCCAGATCACGACCCCCCGACCGATCATCCCTCGGGCGGGTCATGGGCGCACCCGCTACGCCCTACGGACGAGGCCGAACCCCTACGGATACCGCTGCTGACGCGGCCGTGGACCCCCGCACCACCAGTTCCGGCATGAACACGAATTCGCTCGGCGGCGCGGGCGTGCCGCCGACCTCCTCGAGCAGCGTGTGCACCGCCGCCTGACCCATCGCGTGTACCGGCTTGCGGATCGTGGTCAGCGGTGGATCGGTGAAGGCGATCAGCGGAGAGTCGTCGAAACCGACCACGGAGACGTCCTTCGGCACGTCCAGGCCGCGCTCGCGCACCGCCCTGATCGCGCCGAGCGCCATCATGTCGCTCGCGCAGACCACCGCCGTGCAGCCCCGGTCGAGCAGCGCGGAGGTCGCGGCCTGCCCGCCCTCCAGGGTGTAGAGGGAGTGCTGGACGAAATCGCGCTCGATCTCGTCCCCGGGCAGGTCGAGCCGCTCCGTCATCGTGCGTACGAAGCCCTCGATCTTCCGCTGTACGGGGACGAAGCGGCGCGGCCCCACGGCCAGCCCGATCCGGGTGTGGCCGAGCGAGGCGAGGTGCGTCACCGCGAGCCGGGCCGCGGCCCGGTCGTCCGGAGAGATGAAGGGCGCCGCGATCGACGGCGCGTACCCGTCGACGAGGACGAAGGGGACGCCCTGGCCGCGCAGCCGCTCGTAGCGCTGCGGGTCGGCCGTGGTGTCGGCGTGCAGCCCGGAGACGTAGATGATGCCGCTGACGTTGCGGTCGACGAGCATCTCCGTCAGCTCGTCCTCGGTGGAGCCGCCGGGGGTCTGGGTGGCCAGGACCGGGGTGTAACCCTGCCTGGTCAGGGCCTGCACGACGACCTGGGCGAGCGCGGGGAAGATCGGGTTCTCGAGTTCCGGCGTGATCAGGCCGACGAGGCCCGCGCTGCGCTGCTTGAGGCGCACGGGGCGCTCGTAGCCGAGCACGTCGAGGGCGGCGAGGACGGACTGGCGGGTGGCC
Organism: Streptomyces sp. NPDC002790; assembly: GCF_040295505.1. Taxonomy (NCBI): domain Bacteria; kingdom Bacillati; phylum Actinomycetota; class Actinomycetes; order Kitasatosporales; family Streptomycetaceae; genus Streptomyces; species Streptomyces sp. NPDC002790. Next base: position 1,980 of record NZ_JBEOVM010000200.1, read on the forward strand.
GCGGCGACCCCCGCCTTCCCGTTGAGCACACGGCTGACGGTCGCTTCGCTGACCCCCGCTTGTGCTGCGATGTCGGCTAGGCGTGCGGTCACGGGACGCGACCTTACCCGTCACTCGCCGCATTGCCCACCGAACGGGAAGTACCGGGCGGGCAAGCCGGGTTGGGCCGCCGCCACCCGGAACGGTGAACCGGAGGAAGGGCGGGCCGCCGCACGGGTGTCCGGCGGTAGTTTGGTGCGGCGGGCCGAGGGGGCTCGCACCGCTCCGTTTCCTGAGGGGCCTGCTCGTGAACACCATGGTTCAGAGATCCGGAACCGACGTCGGGTGCACCATCCTGGTGGTCGACGACAGCGCCGCCGGCCGGTACGCACTGAGCGCTGTCCTGAGCCGGGCGGGCCATGTCGTCATCCCGGTCGGCTCCGCGGGCGAGGCCCTCGTCGAACTCGACGTGCGGCTGCGCGCTGGCGCGCTGCCCGACGTGGCGCTCGTGGACGTGGGCCTTCCCGACCTCAGCGGGTTCGAACTGTGCCGCAGGGTCAAGGCGCTGCCCTCGCTCGCCGGGATCCCCGTCGTGCACTTCTCCGCCCGCCCCTCCGCGCCGGCGGACCGCTGCCGCGCGCTCGACGCGGGCGGCGAGGCATATCTGACGGTGCCCGCCGAACCGGAGGAGATCCGCGCCGTCGTGCGTGCCGCGCTCCGCGGGGCCCGTGAACTCACCGACACCCAGGCCCAGTTCGACCACCTCACGCTGCTCTCCCGGGCCGTCGTCGACGTGCAGGGCGCCCGGGACCTCGCCGACCTCGCCCGGACGGCGGCGGCCGCGACGGCCCGGTTCACCGGGGGCGACGCCGCGGTCTTCGTCCTCGGCGACCACGGCGCGGTGCACACGGGCCTGTCCCGGAGCGCGGCGGCGCTCGTGGTGCCGGACGCCGCAGCGCGCGAGCGGGCCGTCGAGCTGGTGCGGCGGATCAGCTGCGGGCCCGGCGGCGTGCGCACCGCGCTGCCACCCCCGGCCGTGTGGCCGCAGGCGTACTTCGGGCCCGGCGGCGCCCGGCTCACCCTCTCCCGCACCCGCGACGGCCGGCTCCCCGTGTGCCTGGCCACGCCCGACTTCGCCGACCCGGACGGCAGGACGGGGCCGCTCGTCGCCCAGCTCGCCCGCGCGACCGCGCTCGCCGCGGAACCCCTCGTCCTGTACGAGCAGGAGCGGCATGTCGCCCATACGCTGCAACACAACTTCCTGCCCTCGGAGTTGCCCGCCTTCGCCGGCCTGGACATCGACTTCCGCTACGAGCCCGCCTCCCAGGAGGCCGAGATGGGCGGCGACTTCTACGCGGCGCTGCCCACCCCCGAGGGCGTGCTGGTCGGCGTCGGCGACGTCGTGGGGCACTCGCTCGACGCGGCCACCGTGATGGTCGAGCTCCGGCACGCGCTGCGCGCCTACTGCCTGGAGGACCCGCGCCCCGCCCACCTCGTGGCCCGCCTCGACCGGCTGCTCAAGCACTACCACCCGCAGCTCACCGCCACGCTGTGCCTGGCCCTCGTCGACCCCGCGACCGGCCGTACGCGGGTGGCCAACGCGGGGCACATTCCGCCGCTCGTCGTGCCGGTCGGCGGCGCGGCGCGGTACGCGAAGGCGGCGGGGCCGCTGCTCGGGCTCCGGCTGCCGCATCCCGAGCCGACCGTGCTCGACCTCGGCCCCGGTGATCGTCTCCTCATGGTCACCGACGGCCTCGTCGAGACCCGCGGCATCGATCTGGCCGTGTCCTTGGAGGAGCTGCGCCGCGCCGCCGCGGTCGCGCCCGCGCCGCCCGGCGAGCTGTGCGACGCGCTCCTCGACCGCTTCGGCCGCGACCGCGCCGACGACATCGCGCTCCTCGCGGTGCGGCGGGCCGTGGCGCGTCCGCTGGGCGGGACGTGATTGTGCGGGTGGGCGCTTCCGGGTGAAGGTGGGCGCCGACACGCACCACGACACCCTCGGAGGGTTCCATGCCGCAGATCACCGTCGACCACTCGGCGGATCTCCACGATCGCCTCGACCGGGTGGGGCTGGCCGGGGCCGTGCATCAGGCTGCCGTCGACATCGTGGCGGCGCGTATTCCCGCGTGCAAGACGCGGTTCCGCGAGGTCGGGACGACGGTGGTGGGGGATGGGGTCGGGTCCGTCGTGCACGTGGAGATCGCGTTGCTCGCGGGGCGGACGGAGGAGGCGAAGGTGGCGCTTGCGGAGGCGGTGCTGGTGGCGCTTCCGGCCCACATCAAGGAGCCTGCCGGTGTGCATCTCTCCGCGGAGGTCCGCGACTTGACCCCGTCGTACCGCTCGGCCATCGCCGACTGACCCGGCACCGCCCCTCCGCCACGGGGCTCCGCCCCGGACCCCGCGCCTCAAACGCCGGCGGGGCTGGAAAAGCCCAAACGCCGGCGGGGCTGGGAAGGCTCAAGCGTCGGCCGGGCTGGAAAGATCGGGGCTCCGCCCCGGACCCCGCTGCTCAATCGCCGCAGGGGCTTAATTGGCCCACCCGTCCCGCAGGTGATGGCCCCTCCCCGCTCACCTCCCACCCCCGCCCCCTCCGGGGGGGGCGTTCGGCCCGACGGGGTGCCTGCCGCCGCCTTGGGCAATCTGCCGCCTGGGGCGGCACCACGGTGCGGGCGGCACGTGTGTCAGGGGCCGGCGCCGGCGCAGCCCTACGCGCCGACCGGTGTCAGTGACGCCAGCCGGGTGATGAGGGTGGCGAAGGGGCCGTCCGGGGGGTCGTCCGCGAGGATATGGCGGAGGAGGGACGCCATCTCCTCGTCGTGCGCCGCGCTCACCGCGGCCAACGCCGCGAAGTCGTGGACGAGTTGGAGCTGCAGCTCCTCGCGCGGCACACGCCGCCCGTCCAACCAGATCAGCGCCGTCGACTCGGCGAGCGAAATCCACGAGCGCACGACGAGTTCGAGGCGGGCGGAGGGCGCCGACACCCGCAGATGCGCGAGGATCTGGACGTACGCCGCCTGTCGGACGGAGTCGATCAGCGCGTTCGTCGCCGACGCGGTGCTCATGGAGCAGGCTCCGCCCGCGGGGACCGCCGGACCGCCCCGCATCAACGCGGAGAACCCGGGACCGTGCTCGTCCACGAAGTCGAAGTAGCGGCCCATCACGCGCAGCAGCCGCGCGCCCAGCGGACCCTCCCGCGGCTCCTCGAACCGCTCGGCCAGATCCTGCGCCGCCCGCCTCAACGCGGCCTCGTACAGGCTGAGTTTGCCCGGGAAGTAGTGGTAGACCAGCGGTCGCGAGATGCCCGCGGCGGCCGCTATCTCGTCGATGGAGACCTCGTCGGGGGAGCGGTGGCTGAACAGTTCGAGTGCGACCCCGATCAACTGCCGCCGCCGCTCCTCGACTCCCATTCTGCGCCGCACCCCGGTAGTCATGCCGAACACTCTACCGAGCGAATCCGGCCTGCCAACCGGCCCCCGTGCCCCGCCACCGCTCGTCGTCACTAGGGCGTGTTTCGAAAGTCCCGTCTGCCTCGCGGGGTCTGGCACGCACGCTCGCGGCGTTGCCGAAATGCCCTAGTAGCTCCGCTACGAGACC
>NZ_JBEOVM010000201.1:0-5310 GCF_040295505.1 Streptomyces sp. NPDC002790
GCGCCTCCATCTCGACGCCCGTACGGTCCGTGGTCTTCACGGTGGCGAGGATCTCCACCGCGTCGTCCGCGACGGACAGGTTAGGGCACCACGACGATCTTCCGGCCCACGCCCGAGGCGAACTGGTCGAGCGCCTGCGGGTAGTTGGCGAGCGGCAGCCGGTCGCTGATGAAGACGGACGGGTCGAGGACGCCGCCCGCGAAGAGCTCCGCCGCCCGCTCGTAGCTGTGCAGGACCGCCATCGAGCCGGTGATGGTGATCTCCTGGTTGTAGATGCGGTACGGGTCGATCGTCACGCGCGTCGCGTAGTCCGCCACGCCGAACTGGAGGAACGTGCCCGCCTTGGAGACGCGGCCGAGGCCGTCCTGGATCGCCGCCGCGTTGCCGGTCGCGTCGATGACGACGTCCCAGCCGGCGGGGCGGTCGAGTTCGTCGGGGTTCGCGGCGGACCCCGAGACGCCGAGGCGCCGGGCCGTCTCGAGGCGGTCCGGGTTGAGGTCCACCACCTCCACGCTCGCCGCGCCGGTCCGCTTGGCCAGCTCCAGCATCATCAGGCCCATCGTGCCCGAGCCGTAGATCAGGACGTGCGCGCCGAGCCGCGACTGGAGGACGTCGTAGCCGCGCACCGCGCAGGACAGCGGCTCGATGAGCGCCGCGTCCTGGGTCTGTACGTGGTCGGGCAGCGGTACGCAGTTGGCGACCGGCGCGACGGCGTACTGGGCCGCCCCGCCCGCCGTCGACACCCCGATCGCCGCCCACCGCTCGCACAGATTGCCCCGGCCGGCCCGGCAGTAGCGGCACTCGTGGCAGTGCAGGGAGGGGTCCACCGCCACCCGGTCGCCGACCCTCAACTCCGTGACCTGAGAGCCCACTTCGACGATCGTGCCCGCGAACTCGTGGCCCGGGACCACCGGCAGCGTAGGGGCGAACTCGCCTTGCAGGATGTGCAGATCGGTGCCGCAGAGCCCGCAGGCCGCGACCCCGACGATCACGTCGCGGGGACCGGGCGTCGGGTCCGGCACCTCGCCGACGACGACCTTGCCCACCGATTCGACGATCGCGGCCTTCATGTACAACCTCCAGAGCACATACGGGAGTTGAGCCGGTATTTCACTTCACCGCGCCGAGGGACAGGCCCTGGACGAGCTTGTCCTGGGCGGCGAACCCTGCCGCGAGTACCGGCAGGGAGATCACGAGGGACGCGGCGCACACCTTCGCCAGGAACAGGCCCTGGCTGGTGATGAAGCCGGTCAGGAAGACGGGTGCGGTCTGGGCGACGACGCCGGTCAGCACCCGGGCGAAGAGGAGTTCGTTCCAGGAGAAGATGAAGCAGATCAGGGCCGTCGCCGCGATGCCTGGCAGCGCGATCGGGGCGACCACCCGGGTCAGGACCGTCGGAAGGCGCGCCCCGTCGATCTGCGCGGCCTCGATCACCGCGACCGGCACCTCGGCCAGGAACGACTGCATCATCCACACCGCGATCGGCAGGTTCATCGACGTGTAGAGGATGACCAGGAGCCAGATGTTGTCGAGGAAGCCGGTGTTCTTCGCGAAGAGGTAGATCGGCAGCAGGCCCGCCACCACCGGCAGCATCTTCGTGGAGAGGAAGAAGAACAGGACGTCGGTCCACTTGCGGACCCGGCGGATCGACAGCGCGTACGCCGCGGGGAGCGCGAGCAGCAGCACGAGCAGCGTCGCGACGAGCGAGGCCACCGTCGAGTTGATGAGCGCGGGCCAGGGGCTCGCGCCGCCGCCCGCGCCGAAGAAGTCGCGGTAGCCGTCGAGGGTGAGCGAGGCGGCGAAGGAGGGCGGGTTGGTGGCCGCGTCCGACTCCGAGTGGAAGGACGTCAGGACCATCCAGGCGATCGGCAGGAAGAAGACGATGCCGGCCAGCCAGGCCAGCAGGCCAAGTCCCTTGCCGCGCAGAAAGGTTGAGAACGTCATCAGCGTGACACCTCCTCGCGGAACAGCGACGACACGACCCGCAGGGCGAACGTCGCGATGATGATCGAACCGATGACGACCAGGACGCCGGCCGCCGAGGCGAGACCGTTCTCGTGGGCCTGGTAGAAGGACTGGTAGACGGTGTACGGCAGGTTGGCGGTGCCGAGGCCGCCGGACGTGATGGTGAAGACGGCGTCGAAGTTCTGCACGATGTAGATCGAGCCGAGCAGCGCGCCCAGCTCCAGGTACCTGCGCAGGTGCGGGAGCGTGAGATGGCGGAAGATCTGCCACGGCCCCGCGCCGTCCACGCGGGCGGCCTCGATCTGTTCGGCGGAGCGGGACTGAAGGCCCGCGAGCAGGATCAGCATCATGAACGGCGTCCACTGCCAGACCAGGGAGAGCTCCACCGCGAGCAGCGGCGTGTTCGAGATCCAGTCCGGCTGTGGCCCGCCCACGTAGTGCAACAACCCGTTGAGCAGGCCGTATTCGGGGTTGTAGAGGACGTGCTTCCACAGCAGCGCCGCGGCGACCGGGACGATCAGGAACGGCGCGATCAGCAGCGTACGGACCAGGCCGCGACCCTTGAAGCGGCGGTCGAGCAGCAGCGCGAGGGCGAGGCCGAGCACCAGGCTCGCGACGACCACCGACACCGTCAGGACGATCGTGGTGAGGACCGACTTGCGCAGGTCCGGGTCGGTGAGGACCTCGGAGTAGTTGCCGAACCCGGTGAAGTGGCGGGCGTCCGGGTACAGCGCGTTCCAGTCGAAGAACGAGATCACGAGCGTGGCCACGAACGGGAGTTGGGTGACCACGACCATGAAGACCAGGGCGGGGAGCAGCGGCGCGCGGGTCGCCCAGGCGCGCAGCCTGCTCGGGGCGTTCGTGACGACCGGTGTGGGAGTGGGGCTGGTCGCGGGAGCGGCGGTCGTGGTGGTCATCGGCCCTCGTACTCCTTCGCGATCTCGGCGGCGAGCTTCTGGGACTTGGCCAGGGCCGAATCGACCGACTGGCGTCCGGCGACGGCCGCGCTGATCTCCTGCGAGACCTTGGTGCCGAGGTCGGTGAACTCGGGGATGCCGACGAACTGGATGCCGGGCGCGGGCCGCGGCTGCACGCCCGGATCGCTCGGCCGCGCGTTCTCGATGGCGTCCCGCGTCTGGGCCTGGAAGGGGGCCGCCTCCTCGCGGTACCGCGGGATGTCGTACGTGGAGGCGCGCTTGCCGGCGGGCACGTTGGCCCAGCCGAAGTTCTCGCCGACGAGCTTCTCGTACTCCTTGCCGGACGCCCAGGAGATGAACTTCCAGGCCTTGTCCGGGTTGGGGGAGGCCTTCTGCAGGCCCCACGCCCAGGTGTAGAGCCAGCCGCTGGACTTCGTCTTCTCGACGGGCGCGGAGACATAGCCGATCTTGCCCTTGACCGGCGACTTGGCCGCTTCGAGCGAGCCCGCCGCGGAGGTCGCGTCATACCACATGGCGGTCTTGCCCTGGGTGAGGTTGTTGAGGCACTCGGCGAAGCCGGCCTGGGCGGCGCCGGACTCACCGTGTTTGCGTACGAGATCGACGTAGAACCTGGTCGCGTCCTTGAAGCCCTTGTCGTTGATGCGGGCCTTCCAGTCCTTGTCGAACCAGGTGCCGCCGAAGGTGTTCACGACCGTGGTCAGCGGCGCCATCGACTCGCCCCAGCCCGGCAGCCCGCGCAGGCAGATGCCCTTCATGCCCTTCTCGGCGCCGTCGGCCTTCGCCGAGAGGTCCGCGACCTGCTGCCAGGTCGGGTGCTCCGGCATCTTCAGGCCCTTCTTGGCGAAGACGTCCTTGCGGTACATCAGGAAGGACGACTCGCCGTAGAACGGTTGGCCGTAGAGCTTCCCGTCGTCGCCGGTGAGCGACTCGCGCATGGGGGCGAGGATGTCCTTCTGGTCGAAGCCCTTGTCCTTGCTCACGTAGGGGCCGAGCGAGCGCAGCCAGCCGTTGCGGGCGTAGATCGGGATCTCGTAGTTGGAGAGGGTCGCGACGTCGTACTGGCCCGCCTGGTTGGCGAAGTCCTGGCTGATCTTGTCGCGGACGTCGTTCTCCGGCAGCACGGTGAAGTTCACCTTGATGCCGGTCTCCTTCGTGAAGTGCTTGGCCGTGAGTTTCTGCAGCTCGACCATCTGCGGGTTGTTGACCATCAGGACGTTGAGGGAGTCACCGCCACTGCCGAGCCCGCCGGCGCCGGCCCAACAGCCGGTCAGGAGAGGGGTGGTGAGCAGCGTCCCTGCGGCGGCCATCACGAGCAGGGGGCCCGGTGGCCGGCGTCGGCTCTGGGTTCGCATCGATGCTCCTGGGGTTGTGGGTGTTCACACGCGGATGACCTGAGGCCCCAGCAGCGAGTAGCGGTGGGCCTCGGACATGGGCAGCTGGGTGCTGGTGACGATCGCTTCCAAGGCGCCCACCGGAGCGAAGCGGCAGAAGCTGGTCGCGCCGAACTTGGTGTGCACGCCGGCGAAAACCGTGCGCCGCGCCGCCCGGATCGCCTGCGACTTGACCTCGCTGACGGCCGGGTCGGGCGTGGTCAGGCCGTGCTCGCGGGAGATGCCGTTGGCGCCGATGTAGGCGAGGTCGACGACGAACCCGGCGAGCATCTTCGACGTCCAGTGGTCCACGGTCGCGAGCGTGCCCGCGCGGACCCGGCCGCCGAGCAGCAGCACGGTCGTGTTGTCGTTCTCGGCGAGTGCGCCGGCGGTGGCGAGGGAGGCCGTGACGACGGTCAACGGCCGGTCGCGCGGCAGCGCCTCGGCGATCAGCTGCGGCGTGAAGCCCTCGTCGACGAAGACCGTCTCGGCGTCGCCGAGCAGCTCCGCGGCCGCCGCGGCGATCCGCCGCTTCTCCGGCACGTGCATCGTCGTGCGGAACGCCAGCGTCGTCTCGAACCCGGCGCTCTCCACCGGATACGCGCCGCCGTGCGTGCGCCGCACCAGGCCGTGGTCCTCCAGCGCCCGCAGGTCGCGGCGCACGGTCTCCTTCGCGACACCGAGCGCGGCCGCGAGCTCGGTGACGTCGACGGAGCCGGAGTGCCGCGCCGTCCGCACGATCTCCCGCTGTCGTTCCTCCGCGCTCATGCCCGCCGACCTCCGTACCCGTCACTGCCCGTTCGGGCCCGGAAGGGCCCGCACCGGAAGTTTTACCGGGGGTACGCCGAGGTGAACAGGCCCCTAGCGGGCCCGATGCCGCCCGTTCGTGCCCGTTTCGCGGGGCGCGCGGTCCGGCCCGGACCTGCGGGGGAGCGGCGGATCATGTGGGTTCGGGCGGGGCGGATGCCCGAACAAGGCGGCGGGGGGGGGCCGGGGGGGGGCGGGCCCCCCCCCCCGCGGCGTAGGACCGGGCCCGC